>JAGWJK010000670.1 GCA_028865845.1 Rhizobiaceae bacterium | reverse complement strand
ATAGGTCATCTTACCAACAGGCAGGCCGCGGCTGCGCAGGATGGCGTGTGCCGTGGTCAGATGGAAGAAGAAGTTCGGCAGGGCGAAGCTTGCGAGATAGTCCTCACCGCTCATGACGATCTTGTTGCCGCCGGGAGCGATGGTGACTTCGCGGGTTTCGCTGCCTTCCAACATTTCGGGCGTGATCGTTGCGAGGAAGGCTTCGGTCTTCTTTACCCGCTCGCGCAGGTCGGCAACAGTCGTTTCGTTGTCTTCGAAACGCGGGGTTTCGATGCCGGCGATGCGGCCGAGTCCGAGCTTGGCGCTGTCGGTGGCGCGCTGGAACTGGCCGGAGAGCGGCAGCATGTCGTCGATTAGGCGTGCGGCGACGAGTTCGTTTGCGTCCTTGCCGGTTTCAGCGGCATAGGCTTCGATCTTGTCGAGATAGGTCGTCAGGTTCGCAAGGCCGCGCTGAAATACGGGGACTGAAAAGCGGTACATCGAAGGCATGCTGGTTCTCCATTTTTGGCCGTTCGGGGGCAATCTCGGCCCGATATATGTCATGTCTACCATCGGCCGGCGCGCAAAGCATGAAAATCGAGGAGGATTTTCATCAAGACTTCGTGCCGGCTGAAGGCTTTGCTGCGTCTTGCGTTTGCATTCCGCCCGACGAAGCGGCCCTCATGTAGGCCACGCGGGGCTGCTTTACAGCCTTTGAGTATCGGAAAATAGCTACAGGGACCTTGCTTATCACTGGCGCGTTCGAGATAGGCGGGCGAGGCGACCAGCAATCGCGGAGACGCCACTGTTGCTCATGCGGAAAACAGATACTGACGATCCGTCCTGTCCCTTCGGCATTCGGAAAACAAATTTTCGGCGACATTTTTCGCGTACCGACGCGCGATGTGAAAAACAGATTTTTTTTATTTAGGGATGGCGAATCCTGCCATCTTTTCTATTCTGGCGGCTTCGACTTCGCTCATTCAAGCGCTTTATCCGGGATAGACAATGCAATTCGTGTTCGATGGCCACAACGACGTTCTCCTGAGACTCTGGAACCACGCGCGGGACGGCGTTGATCCGATCGCCGAATTCAGGGATGGAACCACTACTGGTCATATCGACGCGCCGCGCGCCAAAGCTGGCGGTCTCGCCGGCGGCCTTTGCGCCATCTACATCCCCTCCGGACACCTCGTCTTTGCCGATCCGGATCGCAATGGTCACTATGCGACGCCGTTGTCGGCGCCGCTGGAGCGCGCGCCGTCGCTCGATATCGCGCTGGAGATGGCAGCGATCGCCCTGCGCCTCGACCGCGCCGGCGCATGGAAGCTCTGCCGTTCGACCGCTGAAATTCGCGACTGCATGGAAAAAGGCATCTTCGCCGCCGTTCTGCACATGGAAGGCTGCGAAGCGATCGGCGCCGATCTCGCCGCGCTCGAAACCTTCTACGCCGCCGGACTGCGTTCGCTTGGGCCGGTCTGGAGCCGGAACAACGTCTTTGCCCATGGCGTGCCCTTCGCCTTTCCGAGTTCGCCGGATACTGGCCCAGGTCTGACCGATGCCGGTTTCGCGCTGGTGCGCGAATGCAACCGCCTGGGTATCGTCATCGATCTCGCCCACATCACCGAAAAGGGTTTCTGGGACGTGGCGAAAACGTCGAACCAGCCCCTGGTCGCCAGCCATTCCAACGCCCATGCGCTGACGCCCGTCGCGCGCAACCTGACCGACAAGCAGCTCGACGCCATCAAGGAAAGCCGAGGCATCGTCGGTCTCAACTACGCCACCGCCATGCTGCGCGAGGACGGACGCTCGGACGCCGAGACGCCGATCGCGATGATGGTGCGCCACGTCGACTACCTCGTCAAACGCGTCGGTATCGATTGCGTCGGCCTTGGATCGGACTTCGACGGTGCAACGATTCCGGAGGAAATTAGCGATGCTGCAGGCAACCAAAAGCTGATTGCTGCGCTACGGAACGTTGGCTATGGTGATGACGATCTTGTGAAGCTTTGCAGGGAGAACTGGCTTCGCATCCTGGCATCTGCTTGGGGAGAGAGCAGCGGTCCGCGTGCATAAACTATACTGAAAAAAGTTCAAATAGGGGAACGAAAACATGAACATGACCAAGATGAACCGCAGCTTCTGCGCCCTTTCGGCCGGTGCGGCTCTCTCGCTTTTGCTGATGACTGCACCGAGCGCCTTTGCCGCGACGCCGCAGGATACGCTGGTCGAAGGCTTCTCCTTCGACGACATCCTCAGCATGGACCCGGCCGAAGCCTACGAACTCTCCGCTGCCGAAGTCACCGGCAACACCTACAGCCTGCTCGTTCGCCTCGATATCGCCGACACCTCGAAGATCCAGGGCGACCTGGCCCAGAGCTGGTCGGTCTCCGACGATCACCTGACCTATACGTTCAAGCTGAAGCCGGGCCTGAAATTCGCCTCCGGCAATCCGATCACTGCCGATGACGTCGCCTATTCCTTCGAGCGTGTCGTCAAGCTCAACAAGAGCCCGGCCTTCATCCTGACCCAGTTCGGTCTGACCGGCGACAATGTCACCGATAAAGCGAAAGCCACCGCGCCCGATACCTTCACCTTTACCGTCGACAAGCCCTATGCGCCGAGCTTCGTGCTGAACTGCTTGACCGCGACGGTTGCCGAGGTGGTCGACAAGAAGCTGGTTCAGCAGCACGTCAAGCCGGTGGCCCCGTCGGCCGACTACAAATACGACAATGATTTCGGTAATGGCTGGCTGAAGACGGGCTTTGCCGGCTCCGGTCCGTTCAAGCTGCGCGAGTGGCGCGCCAACGAAGCCGTCGTGCTTGAGCGCAACGACAATTACTACGGCGACAAGCCGAAGCTCGCTCGCGTCATCTACCGCTTCATGAAGGAAAGCTCCGCACAGCGCCTGGCGCTGGAGAACGGTGACATCGACGTCGCGCGCAACCTGTCGCCGACCGACCTCGCGGCCATCGAGAAGAATGCGCAGCTGTCGACGACGAACGCGCCGAAGGGCACGATCTACTACGTCAGCCTCAACCAGAAGAACCCGAACCTTGCCAAGCCGGAAGTGCAGCAGGCGTTCAAGTATCTCGTCGACTACGACGCGATCGGCAAGACGCTGATCAAGGGCATCGGCGAAATCCACCAGACCTTCGAACCGAAGGGCCTGCTCGGCGCGCTCGACGAAAATCCCTTCAAGCTCGATGTCGCCAAGGCGAAGGAGCTGCTGGCGAAGGCAGGCCTGCCCAACGGCTTCTCCGTCACCATGGACGTTCGCAGCATCGAGCCTGATACCGGCGTTGCCACCTCGATCCAGCAGACGCTCGGCCAGGCCGGCATCAAGGTCGAGATCATCCCGGGCGACGGCAAGCAGAAGCTGACCAAGTATCGCGCCCGCAACCACGACATTTACTTCGGCAACTGGGGCAACGACTATTGGGATCCCCATTCCAACGCCGATACCTTCACGAACAACGACGACAACTCGGACGCCAGCACCAACAAGACGCTCGCCTGGCGTAACACCTGGACGACGCCGGAACTCGAGAAGGAAGCCAAGGACGCTCTCTTCGAGGTCGATACCGCCAAGCGCGCCGCCATGTACCAGGACATCCAGAAGAAGTTCCTGGATGCCAGCCCGTTCCTCATTCTCTTCCAACAGACCGAAGTGGCCGGCGTGCGCAAGAGCGTGAAGGACTTCAAGCTGGGTCCGAGCTTCGACACCAACTTT
>JAGWJK010000669.1 GCA_028865845.1 Rhizobiaceae bacterium | reverse complement strand
GATAGGCTCAGCCGAAATTGGGTCATGGTTGGCGGTTCATAGGCGCTTTTTGGCAAGAAAGAAAGAGGGATCGATCTCCCCAGGGGAGAGAAAAGGCGCGCCTGCATCCCGTTGCGAAAAGCCGGATGGATAGAGCGTCTGCCTGCCGCCGAGCTCCAGCTATGCCTTTCCATCAGGGAAAGGCGATGGCCCGATCGATACCGCTGAGCGGCGTCACGCCTGCGAGCAGCGCCCTCGCCTCTTCTTCGTCGCGCTTGATCTGCGTAACGAGCGCATCGAGGCCATCGAATTTCAGCTCGGGACGAAGATAACCGAAGAAGGATACGGAGCACACCTGGCCATAAAGATCGCCGCTGAAATCGAAGACGAAGGTTTCCAGCAGTGGAGCACCATTCTCGGTCACAGTCGGACGCCGGCCGTAGCTCGCGACCGCATCGCGAATGGTGCCATCAGCCGTGCGGAACCGAACCGCGTAGATGCCGGCCTTGAGTTCACCCTCCGGGGGCAGCCGCATATTGGCTGTCGGAAAGCCGAGCGAACGGCCAAGCTTTTCGCCGCCGATCACTTCCGCCTCCACGGTGTAGCGATAGCCGAGCAGGCCCGCCGCTTCCACCACCTGGCCTTCGAGCAGCAGTTCCCGGATGCGGCTCGACGACACGACATCGGCATTTTCGTCGCGATAGGCGTCGATCAACGTCACGCCGAAACCGTTCTTGCTGCCGGCATTCATCAGGAAGGCCGGGCCGCCCTGCCGGTCATGACCGAAATGAAAGTCGAAGCCGGTGACGACCTCGGAAGCGTGCAGCCAGTCGATCAGGATCGAATGCACGAAGTCATCGGCCGAGCGCTGCGAAAAGGCACGATCAAAGGGATATTCGATTACCGCGTTGAAGCCGATGGCCTCCAGGAGGCGGGCCTTCAGCGGTGCCGGCGTCAAGCGAAAAACCGGCCGGTCCGGCCGGAACACGCTGCGTGGATGCGGCTCGAAGGTCAGGACCAGCGCCGGCACGCCGCGCTCCCGAGCAATTTCCAAAGCCCGATCGAGCACGGATTGATGGCCGCGATGCACGCCGTCGAAATTGCCGATGGCAATGACGCCGCCCTTCAGCGTGTCGGGCAGCGGGTCACGGGTCTCATTGCGATGGAAAACAGTCATCGACCAATACTTTCGTCAGGCAAGGCGCGGCATCCACCACTTCGGCGACGCCTGCTCGCGCGCCAGGAAGGCGCCGAGCGCCGCCTCGTCGGTGTTTCCGTCGACGACATATTCGCGGGCGTGGATGCCGTGGCTGATGTACAAAAGATCAAGCCCGTAGTCGAGCGCGCCGCGCACGTCGGTCGGCATGCCGTCACCGATGGCAATGACGCGCGACAAAGGAAAGTCGCCACGCACCTGGCGGGCGGCAGCGATCGAGGCGTCATAGATCGGTTGGTGCGGCTTGCCGGCAATGCGCGTCTCGCCGCCAAGGCGGTTATAATAGGCAGCCATTGCGCCGGCGCAGGGGATCATACGATGGCCACGCTCGACGACGAGGTCGGGATTGGCGCAGATAAGCGGAACCTTGCGCGCCGACCAGGCCGTCAGCATGTCGGTATAATCGTCGGGCGTCTCGGTCTCATCGTCAAAGAAACCAGTGCAGACGATGCTCTCGGCTTCGTCGGCGCCGACGCGCTCGACGTCGAGGCCTTCCAGAATGCCGGTGTCGCGTTCCGGGCCGAGCAGAAATACCTTCTTCGGGCCTTCGGCGATCAGTTCGCGCGTGACATCGCCAGAGGTGACGATGCGGTCGTAGGCGCTGTCGGAGACGCCGATTTCGCGCAGTTGCTCGACCACCTTCGGGGCGACGCGCGGCGAATTCGTGATCAGGACGACAGTCAGACCCTCGCCCCTTGCCGCTTCCAGCGCGATCGACGCATCCTTATGGGCGGAAACGCCATTGTGCAGCACGCCCCAGACGTCGCAAAGCGCGACATCATAGAGTTTGCCAATCTCGCGAAAGCTTTCGATGCGCTTGCCCATGCCGTCCTCGCACTCAAAGAAATCAGGGGTGACATGGCAAACCGGCCGACAAAATACAAGTAAATTGCAGATACGCCGCCAAGGTTTTTGCCGCGCACGACATCTGAGGTTCACTCTGCAAACTGGAGCAGCGAGCCGACCAAGGCCGATACGGTCAGCACCGTGGCAACGCCGGCACGCTGGCGGAAGACCAGAACGGTTGCGAGCAGGAAGAGAAGAAATGCCGAGATGTCGAGGCTGCTCCAATCCGGCCATGCGACACCCGCGACCGGCACATTGGCGAAGTCGCCGCCCGCCAGCCCGACGCGACGGCTCAGCAGCACCAGCCGCCCGACATCAGCAAACAGGACATGCAGGCCGAACCAGATCGACAGGTTTGCCATGACGCCGACGATCGCGGCGGTGATGGCGGCAAGGGCTGCCGACAGCCCCGCATGGCCGCGCAGCCTTTCGATGTAGGGCGCACCGGCAAAGATGAAGAGAAAGCTTGGCGCAAACGTCGCCCACGCCGCGAGAGCCGCTCCGACAAAGCCGCCAACCAACGGAGCGAAGCCGAAGGGATTGCGGAAACCCGCCATGAAGCCAACGAAACATAGGACCAGAACGAGCGGTCCGGGCGTCGTTTCAGCAAGCGCGAGGCCATCCAGCATCTCGCCGGGCTTCAGCCACGCATAGTGCTGCACCGCCGTCTGCGCCACGTAAGCGAGGACCGCATAGGCGCCGCCGAAGGTCACGATCGCCATGCGCGAGAAGAAAGAAAAGATCGCGCCGAAAACGCTCGCCTGTCCGCTCAGCGTCTCCGCCACGATATCCTGCGGGCCATGCAAACCATGCAAACCATGCACCAGCAGTAGCGGCGCCTGCCAGATCACGCTCCAGCACAGAATGGTGAGGATGGACGAGCGTATTTGCGGGCTCGCCAGCCAGCCGAGGCGATGTGCCGATGACGATAGGCGCGGCAAATGTGGCCGCCACCGCTCATGCCGCCATGCCCGATAAAGAATCTGCCCGTAGCCCGCCAGACCGGCCAGCAGAACGACCAGCGGAAACGGCAGATCGAAAACGAAGAGGCAGACGAAGCTTGCGATCGCCATCGCCACATGGAACCGGGTCTTGAGGGCGCGGCCGCTCAAACGGATCAGGGCCTGCAACACGATCGCGAGCACGCCCGCCTTGATGCCGAAGAAGATAGTCGCGAGGACGCCGGTATTATGAAAATGGGCATAGAATGCCGAAAGCGCCAGGATGACGAAGAAGCCTGGAAGGATGAAAAGCAGCCCGGCTATCAATCCGCCACGCCAACCATGCAGCAGCCAGCCGATATAGGTGGCAAGCTGCTGTGCCTCCGGCCCCGGCAACAGCATGCAATAGCTCAGCGCATGCAGAAAGCGCTCCTCATCGATCCAGCGCCTCTCGTCAACGAGCATGCGATGCATGAGGGCGATCTGCCCGGCCGGACCGCCGAAGCTCAACAGACCTATCCTCAGCCAGACGCCCGTGGCTTCCGAGAGGGGCGGTTTTACGACATGCTCAAACGCCGAAACGGTGCCGTTTTGGCCGTTTCCCTCCGATGCGCTGCCCAAAGCCGTCACTCCCGCATTCGCCCGCAGATCGCATCGGACATGATGTTGCCGCTTCTCTGCTTCATATCGCTTTTGCAGGATGCCGATCAGTATCCCGTTCCAAGCACGGCCGCG
>JAGWJK010000668.1 GCA_028865845.1 Rhizobiaceae bacterium | reverse complement strand
CGTAGGGCATCAGCTTCAACAGCTTGGCTTTCAGGACCAGGCTCTTCGGGAAGGCGATTTCGAAGCTGGAGGATTTCAAACCCGCCGCAATGGCATCGGCTGCGGCCTCTGCCGACATCAGGCCCGGCATCGGAAATTTGTTGTTCTTCGTCAGCGGCGTATCGACAAAACCGGGGGTGATCAGCTGAACGCGAATTCCCGTTTGCTCCAGATCGAATTGAAGGCTCTCGGCCATGGTGATCAGCGCGGCTTTGCTCGCGCCGTAGGCGGCACCCCTTGGCATGCCGCTAAAGCCCGCAAGCGACGACACCACGGCAATCTGCCCATGTCCCCTCGCCCGCATGTGGCGCACGGCCGGCACCAGGCAGTTGACGACGCCCTGCAGGTTGACGGCAAAGCTGCGGTCGAAGACTTCGAGACTCAACTCTTCGGCCCTGCTCGGCAGGAAGATGCCTGCGTTCAGGATCGCCATCGCCAGGGTGCCGTGCTGATACTCGATCGCGGCAACGGTGTTATCCATGTCCTCCGCATGCGTGACATCGCCATCGAGCACGATGATGCTTCCGGGAAGACCACTCGCCTCCGCCTGCAGCTCCACCAGCTTTTCGTGACTGCGCGCGGTGACGGCCACTTTATAGCCCTCGCCCGCAAGTTTCAGTGCCAGCGCCCGCCCGATCCCCGAACTGGCGCCGGTGATCCAGACCGCTCCATGTTCAGGACGGGCAACAAACGGCTGCATGGCTTTATCTCCTCGGCTGACGATCGCGCGAATGTGCGACCAGACGATGGTTCTAGGCATTTTAGAACTATCGTATCATTGTGGCCTCTTTCGGCCAGCTGCGGCGCTAAGGACCAAAAACCTTCTCGGGAAGCGGGAGATCAGGTCTTTCCAGAAGATGCAAATGATGCACTTTTCATGCGCAAGTCGATTTTTGCGGCGCAAAAGACCTGCATGGAACAGAATTTCTTGCCAACCCTGCCTTGTGAAGGGAAAAGACCATTCTTACACTATCGCTAACCAGAAGGCAGATTCCATGACCGTCCATCCCTCAGTCCTCGAAGCGATCGGTAACACGCCCCTGATCAAGCTCAAGGGCGCTTCTGAGGCGACGGGCTCGACCATCCTCGGCAAGGCGGAGTTTCTAAATCCCGGCCAGTCGGTCAAGGATCGGGCGGCGCTCTTCATCATCCGCGATGCGGAGCGAAAGGGCCTGCTGAGGCCAGGCGGCGTCATCGTGGAAGGCACGGCCGGCAATACAGGCATCGGCCTGACGCTGGTCGCCAAGGCGCTCGGATACCGCACCGTTATCGTCATCCCGGAAACGCAGAGCCAGGAGAAGAAGGACGCCCTGAAGCTGCTCGGCGCAGAGCTGGTCGAGGTGCCCGCGGTTCCCTACAAGAACCCGAACAATTACGTGAAGGTTTCCGGCAGGCTCGCAGAACAACTGGCCAAGACCGAACCGAATGGCGCGATCTGGGCAAATCAGTTCGACAACGTCGCCAATCGCCAGGCGCATATCGAAACGACGGCGAAGGAAATCTGGGCCGATACGTCGGGAAAGATCGACGGTTTCATCTGCTCGGTCGGTTCCGGCGGTACGCTGGCGGGCGTCGCCATGGGCCTGCATGCCTTCAATAAGGACATCAAGATCGGCATCGCCGATCCGGAAGGGGCTGCTCTCTACGAATTCTACAAGAACGGCGAGCTGAAATCCTCCGGCTCATCGATTACCGAGGGCATCGGCCAGGGACGCATCACGGCCAATCTCCAAGGCTTCACTCCTGATTTCGCCTACCAGATCACCGACGCGGAAGCGCTGCCTTATGTCTTCGATCTTGTCGAGCATGAAGGCCTGTGCCTCGGCGGCTCGACGGCAATCAACATTGCCGGTGCCGTGCGCCTTGCCAAGGATCTCGGCCCCGGCCACACGATCGTGACCATCCTCTGCGACTACGGCAATCGCTATCAGTCGAAGCTTTTCAATCCGGATTTCCTGAAGTCGAAGGGCTTGCCGCTGCCGGCATACCTGAAGACGAATTCCGATATTCCAATCCCTTACGAAACCATAGCGTGACCTTATGCCCGTGAATGCCCTCTATCGTGACGATTTCTATCTCTCGACGGCCGAAGCTGTCGTAACCGCAATTCACGAGGATGGGGGCATCGAGCTCGACCAGACCTGTTTTTATGCCACGTCGGGCGGGCAGCCGGGTGATACCGGCTTCCTCGAACGTGCGGACGGATCGCGGATCGCGCTCGGCCAGACCAAGCACGGCCCGGCCAAGGACATCATCATCCATGTGCCGCTCGACGGGCAAGCAAGGCCGGAGATCGGTGAAAAGCTGGTGATGCATATCGACTGGCCGCGCCGCTACAAGCTGATGCGCATGCACACGGCCTGCCACCTGCTTTCCGTCGTCTGCCAGTTTCCGATCACGGGTGCCGCTGTCGGCGAGGACGAAAGCCGCGTCGATTTCGATATGAGCGAGACCATCGACAAGGACGAGGTCACCGCCAAGATGATGGCCCTCGTCAACGAGAATCATCCGGTTTTCGTGCAGTGGATCACCGACGAGGAGCTGGCCGCAAACCCCGGCATCGTCAAATCCAAGAACGTGCGGCCGCCGATGGGGCTCGGCCGCGTCAGCCTTATCTGCATCGGTGAGAATTCCGCCGTTGACAGCCAGCCCTGCGGCGGCACACATGTGTCGGAGACGCAGGAAGTCGGGGCGATCCATATCGCCAAGATCGAAAAGAAGGGCAAGGAAAACCGGCGCTTTCGCATCCGTTTCGGCGCGCCCGCCGACGAAGCTTGAACACCGGCCAAGCCTGACATCCTGATACAGACAGCTTAAGAACAGCGCGCAGGGAGACATCATCATGACAGCGGAGAAGAGCCGTTTCGTCGTATCCGCCGACTGGCTTCAGAGTGAACTGGGCGCCAAGGATCTGCGTATCCTCGATGCATCCTTCTATCTGCCGGCGCAGAAGCGCGACGCGGATGCCGAATATGCTGGCGGTCACATCCCCGGCGCGGTCCGCTTCGATCAGGACAAGATTTCGGATCACTCCACCAGCCTGCCGCATATGGTCCCCGCGCCTGAGGTTTTCGCCGCTGCAGTCGGCGCTCTCGGTATCAGCGAAACCGACAGGATCGTCGTCTATGACGGCCCCGGCATCTTCGCCGCGCCGCGCGTCTGGTGGCTTTTCCGGGTCGTCATGGGCGCGCAGAATGTTTTCGTGCTCGACGGCGGCCTTGACGGCTGGAAGGCCGAAGGGCGGCCCCTCGAAACGACGGTTCCGTCTTATGAACCGACCACGTTCAAACCCAATTTCGACGCATCGCGTGTCGTCTCCTTCGAGGAAATGCGTGGAATCGTCGACAGCGGCTCGCTGCAGATCGCCGATGCGCGCAGTGCCGGCCGCTTCACCGCAGCCGATCCCGAGCCGCGTGAAGGCATGCGCTCCGGTCATATGCCGGGAGCCAAGAGCCTTCCGTCAGGCACCTTTTCGGCGAACGGCAAGTTCAAGTCGCTGCCGGAACTTCGCGAAGCGATCGAAGGCGCGGGCATTGATCTCGAAAAGCCCGTGGTGACGACCTGCGGTTCGGGGATTACCGCCGCCATCATTACACTCGCTCTCGAATCGCTCGGCCATGGTGCAAACCGGCTCTATGACGGCTCCTGGTCCGAATGGGGCAGCCGGCAGGATACCCGCATC
>JAGWJK010000667.1 GCA_028865845.1 Rhizobiaceae bacterium | reverse complement strand
ACCTTATGTGCAGAACGTGCTTCCGCATGTCGCAGTCGCCCTTTCACACGACGGCTTTGGCCCCCTAAGCGCTTGACTGCATGGAGCAGCTTTGATTTTTTCATATCGAAGCGATGCACCTGACTCCTCCCACGTGAGAGGGCCGGTCGGGGGAGGAAAAATACAGCATGACAGCAGAGGCTGCGCGGGCGGTCAGCCTGAAGAAGGTGGCGATTTCGTTCGGAATTGCCGGAGGAAAGAGATTCGACGCGGTTGCCGCGACCGATCTCGATGTCGGCGAACACGAGTTCGTTGCCATCGTCGGCCCCACGGGATGCGGCAAGTCCACACTGCTCAATGCAACGGCTGGTCTTCTCGTCCCGGCTTCGGGCTCGGTGGAAATCTTCGGTCAGCCGTTGAAGGGGTTGAACCGGCGGGCGGGCTATCTCTTCCAGCAGGACTCCTTGATGCCCTGGAAGACGGTGTTGGAGAATGTCGCGATCGGCCTTGAAGTTGCGGGCACTGCCACGGGGACGGCCCGGCAGACGGCGCGCGCGTGGCTGGAACGCGTCGGTCTTGCCGCCTTCGCAGATCGCTTCCCCTCCATGCTCTCGGGTGGCCAGCGCAAGCGGGTGGGTCTTGCGCAAGTGCTGATCCGCGATCCGAAACTTCTTTTGATGGACGAGCCTTTTGGTCCGCTCGACGCCCAGACGCGCCTGATCATGGGCGACTTGCTACTCAAGCTCTGGTCGGCGGATCGCAAGGCCGTGCTGTTCGTGACCCATGATCTCGATGAGGCGATCGCACTGGCGGACCGTGTGGTGATCATGTCGGCCGGCCCGAAATCCAGGATCATTGGCGACTTCAGGGTGCCGATTGCCCGCCCACGCGACATTACCGATATCCGCCACGACCCCGCCTTCAATGAGCTTCACCGCGAAATCTGGCAGGCACTGCGCGCCGAGGTCCTGACCGCCTATCGCCAGACGAGTGGAGCCGTGGCATGAAACGGATGCGTCTTCTCTCCCTGCAGGTGCTGGTCGCCGTCGTCATCCTGGTTCTCTGGCATCTGGCTGCAACGACCAGCCTCTTCGGCAACCCAAAGATCATGGCCTTCTTCTTTGCCGATCCGCTGAAAGTCGTGTTGCGCGTCGTGCAATGGTTCGCCGACGGCTCCATCTGGTACCATCTCTGGATCACACTCTCCGAATCCATCCTTGCCTTTGTTCTCGGCTCCATCGGCGGCATCGTCTTCGGGTTCTGGTTTGCGCGTCAGCCCTTGCTTGCCGCCGTGTTCGATCCCTATGTCAAAGCGGCGAACGCGCTGCCGCGTGTCGTGCTGGCGCCGATATTCGCGCTTTGGTTTGGGCTGGGCATCTGGTCGAAGGTGGCGCTCGGCGTCACGCTGGTGTTTTTCATCGTCTTCTTCAACGTCTACCAGGGCGTCAAGGAAGTCAGCCAGCCGATCCTGTCCAACGCCCGCATGCTCGGCATGAACGAGCGGCAGCTGCTGCGCCACGTCTATATGCCCTCGGCCTTGTCCTGGATGTTCTCCAGCCTGCACACCTCGGTCGGCTTTGCCGTGGTCGGCGCCGTCGTCGGCGAATATCTCGGCTCTGCCGCCGGCCTGGGATATCTCATTCAACAGGCCGAAGGCGTCTTCGACGTGACCAGCGTGTTTGCCGGCATGTTTGTGCTGATGGCCTTCGTGCTGATCGTCGACTGGTTGGTGACGCTGATCGAAAAACGACTGCTCGCCTGGCGCGGGCAATGAATTAGCCCACAATATCAAGCTTGGAGTGGAGGAGAACACATGGAACGCAGGACATTTTTGATGGGTGCCACGGGCCTGGCGCTCGGCGCCTCGCTTGGCGACATCCTGCCGGCGATGGCGCAGGACGCCAAGCCGGAAAAGACCGACATACTGATCGGCGTCGGCGGCAAGCCGCTCTTGTATTATCTGCCGTTGACGATTGCCGAGCGGAAGGGCTTCTTCAAGGAGGAAGGCCTCAACGTCACCATCAATGATTTTGCCGGCGGCTCGAAATCGCTCGAAGGCCTGCTCGGCGGCTCGCTCGACGTCGTTGCCGGCGCCTACGAGCACACGATCCGTATGCAGAACAAGGGCCAGGACATCGTCGGCATCTGCAATCTCGGCCGCTTCCCCGGCATCGTCATTGCTGTGCGCAAGGAACTCGCCGGTGAAATCAAGTCGATGGCCGATATGAAGGGCCGCAAGATCGGCGTGACCGCACCGGGCTCTTCGACGGCGCTGATGTTCCAATACGCCATGTTGAAAAACGGTCTGAAGGCCGACGATGCTTCGCTGATCGGCATCGGCGCCGGTGCCGGATCAGTCGCTGCCGTCAAGAGCGGCCAGATCGACGGCCTGTCGCATCTCGATCCCGTCATCGCACAGTTGCAATATGATGGCGACATTACCATCCTGCTCGACACCCGCACCGAGGCTGGAACGCGGGCATTGTTCGGCGGCCCGAACCCGGCCGCCACGGTCTATATCAAGCACGACTTTGCCACTGCCAACCCGGTTACCACACAGCGCGTCGTCAATGCCTTCATGAAAGCGCTGAAATGGATCGGCCAGGCAAGCCCCGAGGACGTGGCGGGCGTGGTGCCGACGGAATATCTGCTCGGCAATCGGGATCTCTACATGCAAGCCTTCAAGAATTCCAAGGAGATGTATTCGCCTGATGGTCTCGTGACCATGGAGGGCTACAACTCGATGATGGGCGTTCTGAAGACGCTCGATCCGGAACTTGCCAACGCCGACGTTCCCTTCGACAAGACGTTCGACCCGACTTTTGCCAAGGCCGCCAAGACCTGAGTTGAACAAGAGTTTTCGACTCCCGGAGCCGGATAAGGCGGCGGCGATCCAATACGGTCGCCGCCGCAATCGATTCTGGTATTCGAAAGAAAAACGCCAGAATTCGG
Organism: Rhizobiaceae bacterium; assembly: GCA_028865845.1. Lineage (GTDB taxonomy): Bacteria > Pseudomonadota > Alphaproteobacteria > Rhizobiales > Rhizobiaceae > Rhizobium. The sequence goes on along the minus strand of JAGWJK010000667.1, from coordinate 796 downwards.
CTGATATCGGCGCGCGCTTTATGATCGCTATGCGTGCTTGGCACCTGGCCTCAAAGCGGCCATATTCGCCCTCCCGCGCAAAGCGGGTTCCAATTGGGGGATTTATAGCGATCGAAAATCGCGCATCAGGAGATATTCAATGTCATCTTTCGCATCCAAGAGCTCTTTTAGTTCCGAGCCTGCGGCCACCAAATCAGCAGGCGAAGCCATCAGAAGAATTCGCGAAGCTATCGGATATAGCGTGGACGATCTCGCCGTGACCTGCGGCCTGACGGTTGCCGAAATCGAAGCCTTGGAAACCGGCGCCGACGCTGACGCCTCCAGACTTGCCAGAGTTGCTGCGGCGTTGCAGGTGCCGCTCTCCGATTTGCTGAACTGACGTCTCTTCAGACTTTTCCAGACAATAACCGCGCCGTTGCCTGTTATGGCAGCGGCGCGGAAGCGTTTATGCGGCATGTGTCTTGCAGCAATCAGCATTTGCCGACACCCAGGCCGTCCAATCGAGCCGGCGTGGACGTCTGCCTTTAGGCATGGTCGTGACGTTGTTCTGGGTAGAAGCGGAGGTGACGGCGCCGGTATGCCGCGAATGCTGCGATCGCCACCGCGCCTGCTCACAGGCCCGTAGCGAGAATGATGGCGGCTTCGCCGCCTGCGCCGGCCGACTCAAGAATCTGGTCGACGTTGGAAGACGCCTTTTCCACCGATCGCAGACGTTTGTGCATGTTTTCCAGAATAGGCATTTTGGTCTCGATCAGATCCTTCGGCACGGTGCACAGCACCTAAAACGACGGATTGA
>JAGWJK010000666.1 GCA_028865845.1 Rhizobiaceae bacterium | reverse complement strand
ATTGAGGGGTTTCTACCTCCGAGTTCAAGGTGCCGCGCCGTCAATTAGCCATCCACCTGGTCACTGGTCCGGGTCCTCCGGCTCAACGGACACCGACGCATCGCCGCCCTTCAAATCAAGATCGACCTCGCCGATCTTGCCGTTGTAGGCAAAAGGCATGCGGTCATCATATTCATCGAGAATTGGAGTGCCTCGGTCCTCGCCGACATCGAGGGTTTCGTCCACTGAATAAATGAACGGGATCGTATGATCGATCTTTGTTTGGGCGACCTGGGTGCCGTCGACCGAAAGGACATAGGTCCCACCCTTGCCGAATTCGCCCTTCTTTCCGTCGTAGGCGAAATCGAGCACGATGGTGTGGTCTCCTGGCGCAAGCTTGTCTGCACCGGAAATTCGGATTCCATCGCCTGGTTGCTGGCTGTTCTTGTAGACCCAGGTCGGTTTTCCATCGATCATGAGCAGGCCCCAGCCGGCGAAGCGCCCGCCTTGGGTGATGATCACGCCATCGCCATCGCCGGAGGGCACAGTCAGCTTCGCGGTGATGGTGAAGGAGGTATTCTTGACGGCTGGCGCAGTTCCCTCGGGAATGCGCACCGTCCCTTGATGGTAGACGAAGTGGGTTCTTCCACGGGTGAGACTCGGCCTTTGGAACATGGCCTCGACCGTCGCCTGTGGACTGAAATTCAGCGGCAGGGCGTTGTTGCGGCCGGCCTCTGCCCACCAGAGCTCCTTCATCTCGTTAAGCTTGTCGGGCATGGCAGCGGCGAGATCCTTTGCCTCGCTGAAATCCTGGTCGATATGATACAGTTCCCAGTTGAAGCTTGCTTCCGTGACGCCTTTTGGCTCCGGTTCCCAGGCAAACACAAGCGGCGTTGTCGCGGCCACCCAGCCGTCATGATAGATGCCCCGATTGCCGAACATTTCGAACAGTTGCGTCGTTCGCTGCGACGGCGCTTTGGCGTCCGCCCAGGTGTATTCCATGGGAACGCCATCGATCGGAAGTTGCTTTACCCCATTGATCGAGTCCGGTGCCTGAACACCGGCAGCCTGCAGGATGGTCGGCATGATATCGGTCACGTAATGGAACTGCTGCCGGAGACCGCCGCCATCCTTGATGCGGGCAGGCCAACTCATGACCATGCCGTTACGCGTGCCGCCGAAATGCGACGCGTAGCGCTTGGTCCACTGGAAAGGCGTGTCGAGGGCCCAGGACCATGCAACGGGCATATGGTTATAGTGCAGCGGACCACCGAGTTCGTCCTTGATCGAATAGAGATATTCGAAGCTCTCCTTTGCGCCGTTGCCGATGACGCCGATCTCGTTGGCCGTGCCCTGAAGACTGCCTTCGGCACTGCTGCCGTTGTCTCCCTCGATAAAGATGACCAGCGTGTTGTCGAGCTTGCCTTCCTTCTTCACCTCGTCAATCACACGGCCGATATTGTAATCGTCATAGGCAAGGTAGGCCGCATAAATCTCAGCCATGCGGGAGAACAGTTCCTTGTGCCTGGCATCAAGGGAATCCCAGGCGGGAAGGTTGGCGGGACGCGGCGTCAGCACCGCATCCTGCGGAATGACGCCCAGCTTCTTCTGACGCTCGAATGTCTCCTCGCGAAGCTTGTCCCAGCCCTGGTCGAATTGTCCCTTGTATTTGGCGATCCAGTCCTTCGGGGCATGATGCGGCGCGTGGGTCGCGCCGGGCACATAATAGGCGAAGAACGGTTTGTCTGGCGCGAGCGAATTCTGCTGCTGCAGCCAGTGAACTGCCTGGTCGGCAAGATCGGAATCCAGGTGATAATTCGCCTTCGCCGCGCCGGTCAGTTTCTCCTTCGGCTCGATCGGCGTGGTGTTTTCGAAGATCGTCGGGTCCCACTGGTTCACATCACCGCCGATGAAACCGTAGAAGTAGTCGAAGCCCAGCCCAGTCGGCCAGAGGTCGAATGGCCCGACGGCGCTGCTCTGCCATGCCGGCACGTTGTGGTTCTTGCCGAACCAGGCGGTGCTGTAGCCGTTGCCACGCAGGATCTCGGCGATTGTTCCCGCACCTTTTGGCATCAGGGAATCATAGCCGGGATAACCGAGGCTGCGCTCCATGATGATGCCCGTATGGACATTGTGCTGATCGCGGCCCGTCAGCAACGCGGCACGCGTTGGCGAGCAGAGCGCCGTGGTGTTGAATTCGTTGTATTGATGCCGCTGGCCGCCAGGGCATCGAGCGTCGGGGTTGCGACAGGACCACCGAAGGTGCTCGACGCACCGAAGCCGACGTCGTCGGTCATGATCAACAGCACGTTCGGAGCGTCTTTGGGTGCTGAGACCGGTTGCGGGAAGTCTGATTTTGAATCCGCGGTCGTTCGCCCGATCACTCCTTTGAATTGGGGATCGGGATAGGGGAGGATAGAGACGGAAGGCGGGCCTGACTGGGTGTTTTGTGCCAAGGCCGGCGCAGGATGAATTGCCGCAATCAGCGCGGCGATGACGCTTGCCAGCGACAAAAGGTTCTGCCTGTCGAATTTCAAACGTGCCATTGTCTTTGCCTCTACAGATCGGTAAATCGGTTAGTTAATCTCGACGAGATCATCCGGCGTCCAACTGCGATCGAAATACTCCTTTTCCGGACCGTAAAGGCGGAAGAGTATGAACCACCCCTTGCCGGGCACGGTCTTTATCCAGTTGGCATCCTCGCCCGGTGGGACGTTCGGACCGAAGAAAAGATCGAAGCTGCCGTCATCGTTGGCTTTGGGTTTGGTGAACTGAGAGATGCGGGAGAACGGCGTTCCGTTGTGCAGTTCCGAGCGCGTCAGGTTGTCGTACGCCGTCACAGACCAGTAAAGTTTTGCCGGAATGTTCGGCGGCAGATGCATCTTGTATTTCTTGCCGCCGTCGAAAATTTTACCCGCAGCGTCTTTCGCGACCCACGGATAGGCTTGCCCAACGCCGGGGGTGGTGGAGGCCATTAACTTGCTGGTGGCACAGGCCATGTAAAAGAAAGCAGTCCGAGCGTCATGATTGACGTGCCCATCTAACATGAAACTCGGGCTGCCTCCCATGAAAGCCTCGTTGAACCGACGATCGGGCCAATGCCGCCATTCGGGGCCGCCGTGGAATGCAATGGTTCGTGCCATCGCCTTCCCAGTCTCAGCCGCCCTTTCGAGAATCGCGGTCATTCGTGTATCCGGCTTAAAAGGTTTTCCCGGCTCAAGACCAATTGCCTTCATTAGGCCCATCGCGAAGGCGTCGGTCTGCGTCGGCGGCTCGTTGGCGATGACTTCCGCGAGCCGCTCGAAGAAAGCAATCCCCTCGGGCGCGATACGATCGATCACCATGTCGCTCATATCGAAATATTGGAGCTTGGGTCGGGCTGAGGGATTGTTGAGCGCGCTCAACGGGTAGATCTTCAGCTTTGTCTTCATCTCATTGACCGCTGCGCGTGCATCGGGCCCGTTCGCGGTCTGCTGCACGTTGCCGCGCAACAGCATCCAGCTCGTGTAGGTGTTAGGCCGCGCAACAACATGTCCCTTTGGCGCTTCGCCCTTCCAGCCCGGCGGCACGATGAGATATTTTCCGCTCGACGACACCTGTGGAATGATGTCAACGACAGGAAGCTCCCAGAAGTCGTCAAGAAGCCCCGGCAGGGTTTTCGGCACCTCCATCACGATCGGGCCTTTTCGGGTGTCGAAAAAGTAGTCGATATACATGCTGTCGGGATTGCCGGTGAGATGCTCGATATTGTT
>JAGWJK010000665.1 GCA_028865845.1 Rhizobiaceae bacterium | reverse complement strand
GGCGGCCAATGGCGGATCGTCGGTCTTTCGGTTGGCGTAGCCGCCCCGACACCCGTCGCGGCGCCGACACCGGACGCCACCGCAGGCACGCCCGCCCTCAATGCCAGCGCTGATGGCACGACACAGGTCGAGAGCGACCAGCAGCAACAGCCATCGCCGGCAAAAAACAAACCGTCCGGGAAAGCCAAGCCGACGACCAAGTCCAAGCCGTCGGGTTCGTCGGATCAGCCGGCACAGTAACCTGCTGCAGGGCGTTCAAAAAAATACGCCATTAAACTTATCCCTTACCGCTGTGCACTTCTTCTATGTGCGATGCGGAACTTTTTAGCGATAAATCGGTTTTTAAGTCGATAGCACACTATCGGATCGATCGGTCGTTGACCTCTATCCTTTCTCTTTTATGGTGCGGGAATAAGTCGATTTCGCGCGAGGTCTCGCGCTGAACTTTCCAATATCGCTCTGACTTGCTAATTGCGGGATTTTGCCGATGGATGACCTTATCGACCATATCTACGAGGCGGCTTTCGTTCCGGAGGAATGGGATCGCGTTCTTCGTGGTATCAACGAGATATCCGGCTCGATCGGCGCGACGATTTTCGTGTTCAGCGACAATGCGCCGCCGCGTGGGCGGACGCTGGAAAACCTGCAACCGTTGTTCGACGAATTCGTCAAAGGCGATTTCTGGAAATTCTGCGACAGCGTGCAGCGCATGTGCAGCCTGCGGCCGGGAAGTTTCGTCCATGTCGATGATTTCATGACGGCGGAGGAGATCGAGAAGGATCCGGTGCGCATCCGTTTGCGGGAGGTGGGGATAGGCGCACATATCTGCTCGGCAATCCCGACGCCCAACGGTGAGCTCATTACCTATGTCTTCCAGCGGGCATTGGCGGCAGGTCTCTACGATCAGCCGGCGATCGACCGGCTCGATTACCTTCGCCCGCATCTTGCGCGCGCCGGGCTGGTGGCGGCACGGCTCGGCATGGAGCGCGCCAAGGCCACCGTTTCGGGGTTGAAGGCGCTCGGCCTGCCTGCGGCGGTTCTCACATCATCAGGACATGTGCTGACCGCAAATACGCTTCTGGAGGAGATGAGCGACGTCTTTCTTCCAGCTGCCAGAGAAAGAATGTCGATCGTCGATCCGGCTGCCGATGCGCTTCTGCAGCAGGCGATCGCCGAAAGGCGCGGGGCAATTCCGCTGGTTCGCTCGATCCCACTACCGGGAAAAGAGGGGCGGCCGCCGCTCGTTGTTCACGTCCTGCCGCTGCGCCGCGCTGCGCATGATATCTTTTCCGGCGGCGACGTCCTGGTCGTCGCAACGACATTCAGCCCGAGCGCGGTGGTACCTTCGGTCAGCTTGCTCAACGCCTTGTTCGATCTCACCCCGGCCGAGGCGCGGCTTGCAACCGTGTTGACGTCAGGCCGATCGCTAAAGATTGCCGCCGGCGAGAGCGGCGTCACCGTCAAGACGGCGCGCACCTATCTGGAGCGTATTTTCCGCAAGACCGGCACGCATCGTCAAAGCGAACTTGTGGCGCTGCTGAAGGCGGCGCAGCCGCTATCGGGCGGCGCCAGCAAAAACGGCTGAAACAGGCCACCACTTCGCGCGCAAGTAAATGCAAATACTCGAAATAATCGACATCACAATCGGCATTTGCCGACTATCGCAACGTTGTCATTTTGATCACATTTCGCTTGATCATCTTAACCGTGCGGACCCGCAATCGGCTGTCCGGCCAACTTGAGACGGGCGATTGCCGTCGGAGCGATGATCGTCTTTGCGTGGGGGCCGCGAAGAAAGTGGCTCATCTCTTGGCCATGCAATTTCCAAAGAGAGAAAAAGTGAAGGGCCGGTTTCCCGGCCCTTCACTGCTGTTTCGATCAGCGCGCCGCCCAGTTGGCGCCGCGGCGGAAGATGGTCTTCATCTGCGGCACGTCGAATTCCTTGGCCTGGTGGCCGAGCGAGGAATAGAAGACGCGGCCCTTGCCATATTTGCGCTTCCAGACGACCGGCATGATGACGCCATCGATCCAGTAGGCATGATCGCCGGTGAAGGTGGTGGTTGCCAGCACTTCGTTCGACGGATCGACATGCATGTAATACTGCTCCGACGTGTAGGGGAAATCGGTGATCCCCTCCATGATCGGGTCTTGCGGCTTGGTGATGTTGACCGTGTAGTCGATGATGTTGCCGGGATGGGCGACCCACTGGCCGCCGATGATGAACTGGTATTCGACGCTTTCGCGGAAGCTGTCGCCGGCGCCGCCGTGATAGCCGGCAATACCGACGCCGCTCTCGATGGCGGCGGCGAGGTTCTTCACCTCTTCTTTCTCGATCTTCGACATGGTGACGATCGGCACGATCAGGCTGAGATCGTGGATCGACGGATCGGCGAAAGCTTCGGTGCTGTTTTCGAGATAGACCTTGAAGCCGTCCTCCTGCAGCATGTCGCGGATGATGTGGGCGCATTCCTGCGGTTCGTGGCCGCTCCAGCCGCCCCAGACGATAAGTGCTTCGCGCATTGGCATTTCTCCTATTGGAGCATGATCCCGAAAAGTGTGCAGCGGTTTTCGGATAAGATCATGCTCAGTCAAAAACTATCGGCCGATCTTGCCGTCCACGAGGGATTCGGAAAGAGGAGCCGGGCGTTCTGTCTTGGTGGTGATTGCGACCGTGCGGCCGGTGTCGGATGCAGTCTGGAAGGCTTCCATGATTTCGAGCACGTGCAGCGCCAGGCTGCCATTGGCGCGATGCGGCCGGTTGGAACGGATGGCGTGGGCAAGATCGGCAACGCCGAGCGAACGGTAGTTACCGTCGGCGTAAGGAGCGGTCACTTCGCGTTCCTCGAACTGGCCACCCTTCTTCAGGAATTCGACCGGGCCGGCAAAACGGTTCGGATCGGGGACGATCAGCGTGCCCTCGGTGCCGTAGACTTCGAGCGGCACGTGCTTGTGGCCGGCAACGTCGAAGCTCATGCCGATCTGTACGACAGCGCCGTTTTCGAACGCCATGACGCCGGCGACATGGGTCGGAACGTGCACGGGAATGTGCTCGCCGTTGCGCGGCTCGCTGGTGATGATGCGTTCCTTGCGCGGGGTGACGGCGAAGCCGGCGACCTGCGAAACCGGGCCGAGCAGGTTGACGAGATCGGTGATGTAGTAGGGACCCATGTCGAGCATCGGACCGCCGCCGACTTCATAATAGAAAGCCGGATTCGGATGCCAACGCTCGTGGCCCGGGCACATGAAGGTCGCGGTGCCGCCGACCGGAATGCCGATCGCGCCCTCGTCGATGATGGCGCGTGCCGTCTGATGGCCGCCGCCGAGGAAGGTGTCGGGCGCGGCACCAATGCGCAGGCCCTTGGCGGCCGCAGCATCGGCGAGCTTCTTGCCTTCGGCGAAATTGATGCCGAGCGGCTTTTCGGAATAGGTGTGCTTGCCGGCGTCGAGCGCCTGCAGGCCGACCGCGACGTGTGCCTTCGGGATCGTCAGGTTGACGATGATTTCGATCGAGGGATCGGCAAAGAGCGCGTCGACGGCGACCGCCTTGAGGCCGAATTCGGCTGCCTTGGCCTGGGCAAGTTCGTTGTTGAGATCGGCGACCCCTTTGATGTCGAGGATCGGGAATGATTTCATCGCGGTGAGATAGGCACCGGAGATATTTCCGCAACCGATGATGCCAATGCCGACTTTTTCCATAAAATTTCCTCCGAAATGAAGCGTGTGGCTATGCC
>JAGWJK010000664.1 GCA_028865845.1 Rhizobiaceae bacterium | reverse complement strand
TGGCGCCGGGTCGACGGATGCACCGGGGAAAACAACAGGCCGTTGCCGCATCTGAACCCTCACGACCTCACCCGCGCCAGTGTCACTCAATGGTCCGGATGTCGTGCCGATCTGGGAGTTCAATTGTACCGCATCGAAAACGGCGGCCATTGCTGGCCTCGTCTCGCTGCGGCCGGCAGCAAAGACCTGCAGGACGGCCCGCGCTTCGGGGGATGCAGCAACGATATCGAGACACCGGTCGAAGTCTGGAACTTTTTCAAACAATATCAGGGCACCTGACGAGACATTCAGACAAAAGTGAACGTCTGAAAAACCCGCAGCGTCAGCGCCGCTTCGTCACGTCAGGTCGAGATGAAGGAAGTGGTTGAAGCTGGTTTGCTCGTGCGTCGAGTAGGCTTCGCCTTTCTTGAAACCATGCTTCTGGTAGAGCGCAAGCGCCGCTTCGAATGCGCTTCCGCTTCCCGTTTCCAGGCTGAGGCGTCGAAGGCCCTGCGACTTTGCGGCCGTGATAATGGTCCTGAGAATGATCCCGCCCGCGCCGCGGCCGGCAAAATCGGGATGCGTCCGCATCGACTTGATCTCACCCGTCCCGTCAGGCAGCAGCTTCAGCGCTCCGACGCTGGCGATCTTTGCGTTTTCCCACGCGCTCCAGACCGTGACTTCCGGACGCTGCAGATCGGACAGGCCAAGGAAAGTGGCGCCGGGCGGAACGTTTTCGTTCATTCCGGCGAGATGGAAGGCGATGAGTGCCTGTGTTTGCGCATTTGTGAGATCGTCGACAACGACTTCGAACATGATAGTTCCAAGGATGGCAATTGCCTGACCTTATGGCCTCTCGGGCAGTTTTAGGCAAGGACGACGATCGGTCGCGCGCAATGCCTACAATGGCCGGCAAAGGCCAGATGCGGTCAAACTTCGGAACCAACAGCCCCTATCCTGCGTAAACGGGGGACACCGTTTTAGTTCTTACGACGAGCAGCGTGCAGTGAACCGCATCAAGGCGAGCGGAACACTGTGCCACGACACTCAGAGCAACTTCGAAAGGAGTCTCCCCGATGTCGGGCTACAAGCCTCTGATTTTCTTTTTTCTTTCCGCCGCGCTGCTGATCTTCATGATTGGCATCGGTTTGGCCTCGATTGGATCATGAACGGCATTCGCTGCCGAATTCCGTCTATTTCAGCACGCCGAGCATCGAGCTGTCGGGATAGCAGGTCGGTTTGCGGCCGGATTTTTCCTGCCATTGGCCGATCGAGCGACGAGTCTTGTAACCGGGCAGGCCGTCCGTGCCGCCGACGTCGTAGCCCTTGCGTTCCAAAGTCTTCTGCATGCCGGCCACATCGGAGCGCAGCATCTTGCCGACATCGCCCCAGGCGCCCTGAAATGCGCCGGAGCCATTGGCGATGCGGTCGGCGAGATTGCCGATATAGAGGCCGTAGAGATCGGAGTTGTTGTATTCCTTGATGACGTAGAAATTCGGCGTGACGATGAATTCCGGACCGTCGCGGCCGGCCGGAACCAGCATCATGCCGCTGGCCTTCAGTTCGTCGGAAGGAAAGGCCTTGCCGGAAATCCTCTTGATGCCGAGAGCGGCCCAGCTGGAAATCGGCTTGGCAAGATCAGGTCCTTCCTGCGCGCAGGAGATGTTGTCTGGAATGGTGACCTCGTAGCCCCAGCCGCGGTCGCGCTGCCAGCCCTTCTGAACCAGATAGTTGGCTATGGAAGCGAGCGTGTCGGGCACGGAGGTCCAGATATTGCGATGGCCGTCGCCATCGAAATCCACGGCATATTTCAGGTAGCTCGTCGGCATGAATTGCGGCTGGCCGAGCGCGCCGGCCCAGGAACCGAGAAATTGGTCGGGCGCGACGTCGCCATGGTCGAGAATGCCAAGTGCCGCGATCAGCTCGGTGCGGAACATATCCTTGCGTGTCGACATGAAGGCCTTGGTCGCCAACACCTGGATTGCCGAATTCGGCAGCTTCGCCGCTCCGAAGCCCGTCTCGCGGCCCCAGATGGCAAGGACGATCGGACCTGGAACGCCGTAGACCTTTTCGATCCGCCGCAGCGTCGAGCCATATTGCGAAGCGAAACTGCGGCCGGTCGCCGCCAGTTTCTGCAATCGTGCTTCGTTGAAATAAGGCGCGGGGGAGGAAAATTCGGCCTGCGTTTGCTTCTGTTCCGTCGGCTTCGGGAAACCGGGAGGAGCAAGATCCGGCAGGTCCCAGTTCAGCGTCACGCCGGCAAAGGCCGCCTTGAATATCCGCTCGGAGACACCGGCCTTTTTCGCGTCGGGCCAGAGATCCTTCTCAATCCACGTCTGGAACTGCGCCTCGACATCGGCCTTGGAGGCGGCGAGAGCGGGCAGGGGCATGAGAGCCAGCAGGAGGATGCAAAGCAGGGAAAGCAGCTTTCGAGCATGCCGCGCCTGCAATACCCCCCTCTGTCGCTTTCGCGACATCTCCCCCACAAGGGGGGAGATCGTTGGGAGTTCGCAGCCGCTCTCACTGGTGTGATGTTCTTCAGTTTCTGCGGATGGAATATCGGTTTGAGGCAGGTCGGTGCGCCAGGCAACCAATCTCCCCCCTTGTGGGGGAGATGTCACGAAGTGACAGAGGGGGGTGTGCACTCTCCTCATACTCGGTCCTTCATTATTGGTTCAAATCGCCGTTCGTGCCCGAAGCGCTGCCGTCAGCGTGCCTTCGTCGAGGTAATCCAGTTCGCCGCCGACCGGGACGCCGTGGGCGAGACGGGTGATCTTCACGTCGAGGCCGGCGAGCTGGTCGGTTATATAGTGTGCTGTGGTCTGGCCCTCGACGGTGGCGTTGACGGCGATGATGATTTCGCGAATGCCGCCTTCGCCGACGCGCTCGATGAGGCCGCGGATGTTGAGGTCGTCGGGGCCGACGCCGTCGAGCGGCGACAGCACGCCGCCAAGCACATGATAGGCCGCATTCATCGCGCCGGCGCGTTCCAGCGCCCAGAGATCGGCGACGTCCTCGACGACGATGATGACGGATTGGTCGCGGCGGTCGTCGGTGCAGACCGTGCAGGGATCGATGGTATCGACATTGCCGCAGCGCGAGCAGATCTTCACCTTGTCGTAGGCGTCGCCCATGGCGTGCGACAACGGCCCGAGCAGCTGGTCCTTCTTCTTGATCAGATGCAATGCCGCGCGTCGCGCCGAGCGAGGCCCGAGGCCCGGCACTTTCGCCAGAAGCTGGATCAGTTTTTCGATTTCGGGACCGGTGACTCGCTTTGCCATGGGAGGCTTTTAGCTGATAAGCGAAAGGAACGAAATCGCGGAAGGAATGATCGCGCCATGAAAATTCTGGCCGTCTGCGTCGGCGCCGCCGAGAAGCTGCCCGGCAAGAGCTACAAGACCGGCATCAACAAGCATGCGGTCGGTGGTGCCGTCATGATCGATGCCGAAGGCATTCTCGGCGATGCCATCTGCAACAGCGATTATCATGGTGGCCGCGACCAGGCCGTCCTCATTGAGGGTTCGCTGACGCTGGCCTGGTGGGAGAGCGAGCTTGGATATCCGCTGCAGCCCGGCACTTTCGGCGAAAACCTGGTGATCGAGGGGCTGGACAACAGGGCTGTCGCCGTCGGCGACCGATTCGTCGCCGGCGATCTGATCCTCGAGGTCACCTCGGCGCGCATACCCTGCGCCACGCTTGCGGCAAAGATGGGCGATCCGAAATTCGTCAAGCGCTATACGAAGGCCGGCAGGCCC
>JAGWJK010000663.1 GCA_028865845.1 Rhizobiaceae bacterium | reverse complement strand
TGGCCTGCCAATAGGCTTCGATCGTGCCGACGTCGCGCCAATAGGCTTCGCGTTCGAAATCGGAGCGCACGCAGGACTGCGTGAAGCGGTGGGCGACGGCTTTGCCGTTCTTCACGATGTAGGGAATGATGTCCTTGCCGAAATCGCGGCTGGAATTCGGATCGGCGGCATCGCGGCGCAGGCATTCGATCAGGAACTTGGTGTGGAAGACGTAGATGCCCATCGAGGCGAGCGCCAGTTCCGGAGTACCCGGAATGCCCGGCGGGTCGGCAGGCTTTTCGACGAACGCGATGATTTGGTCTTTTTCGTCAACATGCATGACGCCGAAGCCGACAGCTTCCATGCGCGGCACTTCGAGGCAGCCGATGGTGACGTCGGCGCCGGAATCGACGTGCTGCTGCAGCATCCATTCGTAGTCCATCTTGTAGATATGGTCGCCGGCGAGGATGACCATATATTCCGGACCATACGGCTCGATGATGTCGATGTTCTGGTAGACGGCGTCGGCCGTGCCTTCGTACCACTGCGTCTCGGAGACGCGCTGCGAGGCCGGCAGGATGTCGAAGCTTTCGTTTCGTTCAGGACGGAAGAAGTTCCAGCCGCGCTGCATGTGGCGGATCAGCGAGTGGGCCTTGTACTGGGTGGCGACGCCGATGCGGCGGATACCGGAATTGAGTGCGTTGGACAGCGCGAAATCGATGATTCGCGTCTTGCCGCCGAAATAGACGGCTGGCTTGGCGCGGCGGTCAGTCAGTTCTTTCAGGCGGCTGCCGCGGCCCCCGGCAAGAACGTAAGCCATGGCGTCGCGTGCCAGCGGCTGGAAACGTTTTTCTACCATTTTATTCCTCCCTGTCCGTAATGATCTCAAAATTCCGGTTCGAGCATGATCGTCGCCAGCGGTGGCAGCGTTATTGTCGCTTGTACACCCCCGCCTGCATTGACGGCCTGCACGCGGCCGCCGTTCCCTTTGCCGCTGCCGCCGTAGATATCGGCGTCAGTATTCAATATCTCGCGCCAACGCCCCTCGGCCGGCAGGCGCACTGTATAGTTCTCACGATAAACTGGCGTGAAATTGGTGATGACCGCGATCGGTTTTTCGCCGGGCGCCTTGCGCAGCCAGGCGAAGACGGAATTCTCGAAATCGTCCACGACGAGCCATTCGAAACCATCGCCTTCGCAGTCGCGGGCATGCAGCGCGGCCTTGCTACGATAGGTAAAGTTGAGATCGCGAACGAGGCGCCGCATGCCTTCGTGCATGTTGTATTGCAGCAGGTTCCAGTCGAGCGCGCGCTCTTCGCTCCATTCGCTCCACTGCGCGAATTCCTGGCCCATGAACAACAGCTTCTTGCCGGGATAACCCCACATGAAGGCATAGTAGGCACGCAGGTTGGCGAATTTCTGCCAGTCGTCGCCGGCCATCTTGGCGATCAGCGATCCCTTGCCGTGCACGACTTCATCATGGGAGAGCGGCAGGACGAAGTTTTCTGAGAAGGCGTAGATCAGGCCGAAGGTCAGCTCGTTGTGGTGATATTTGCGATGCACGGCCTCGCGGGAAAGATAGCTCAGCGTGTCGTGCATGAAGCCCATGTTCCACTTGAAGCCGAAACCGAGACCGCCTTCATGCACCGGCTGCGACACTTTCGGCCAGGAGGTCGACTCTTCGGCAATGGTCATGACACCAGGATGCGCGCCGTAGAGCCGGGCATTCATCGACTGGAGGAAACGCACCGCCTCCAGGTTTTCGTTGCCGCCGTATTCGTTCGGGATCCACTCGCCGTGCTTGCGCGAATAGTCGAGATAGAGCATCGAGGCGACGGCATCGACGCGCACGCCGTCGAGATGGAATTTCTCGGCCCAATAGAGCGCGTTGTTCAAGAGGTAGGCGAGGACTTCGGTGCGACCGAAATTGTAGATCGCCGTATTCCAATCGGGGTGAAAGCCCTTGCGCGGGTCGGCATGCTCGTAAAGGGCCGTGCCGTCGAACCAGCGCAGCCCGTGTTCGTCGGTCGGAAAATGCGCCGGCACCCAATCGAGAATGACCCCGAGACCGACCTTGTGGCAGCCATTGACGAAGCGGGCAAAACCTTCCGGTTCGCCGAAGCGGGCTGTCGGCGCGTAGAGGCCCGTCGTCTGGTAGCCCCAGGACGGGTCGTAGGGATGCTCGGTGATCGGCATGAATTCGATATGGGTGAAGCCCATGTCGACGCAGTAAGGGATCAGGCGCGAGGCTAACTCATCCCAGGACAGCATCGTGCCGTCGTCGCGGCGCTGCCAGGAGCCGGCATGAACCTCGTAGATCGAGATCGGCTGGCGGCGCTGGTCGACGCTTGCCCAGTGCTCGCGGTGCGGTGCGTCTTCCCAGATCTGCGCCAACTCGTTGGCGGTCATCGAGGCTGTCTTCGGGCGAAGTTCGCTGCGGCGCGCAAACGGATCGGCCTTCAGCGGCAGAAGCACGCCGTCACGGCCACGGATCTCGAACTTGTAGGCAACGCCCGCAGGCACATCGGGAGCAAAGATCTCCCAGATGCCGGAATCGCTGCGAAAACGCATGACGTGGCGGCGGCCATCCCAGTTGTTGAAATCGCCGACGACGGAGACGCGCTGCGCATTCGGCGCCCAGACTGCAAAGTGGAAGCCCTGCACACCCTCGTGCTTCAGGGGATGTGCGCCCATCTTGTCGAAGAGGCGCAGATGCGTGCCCTCGCGGACGAAATAGTCGTCCATAGGCCCGAGAACCGGGCCGAAGCTGTAAGGATCGGTCACCGCCCATTCGGCGTCGCCGCGCCGGGCGCGGTAGCGCACCGGCTGCTGTTTGGTGACCGAGATCGTGCCGGAAAAGAAACCCGCCGGATCCAGACAATCGAGCTCGCCGATAACGGAGCCGTCAAGCGCCATGGCAGTGACGGCTTCCGCGCCGAGGATGAAACAACGGGCCACAAAGCCGTCGTCCACTCGGTGCACGCCGAGAACGGAGAAAGGATCGGAATGCGTGCCTGCGAGAATTGCAGCAATGTCGTCTGCCGAAATGTCCCTCAAGCTGGTGCCGTCAGCGGGTCTTTTCGGCTTTTTCATCCGGCTCTCCAAATTTCTTTTGCATATTGGCGAATGGTGCGGTCGGACGAAAACCAGCCCATCCGCGCCGTGTTGTTGATCGTCTTTTCGTACCAGTCCTTGGGTTTGGCCCAAAGGGTATCGACGTCGCGCTGGGCGGCCGCATAGGAGTCGAAATCGGCGGCGACCATGAACCAGTCATGGGAATAGATGCCGTCGATCAACGCGCTGTATCGGTTGCGGTCGTCGGGAGAGAAGACGCCCGAGGCGATGGCGGAGAGCGCTTGCGCCAGTTCGCGTGATTGTTCGATCACGGCGCGCGGGTTGTGACCATCGCTGCGCAGCTTGGCGACTTCATCGGCCTTGAGGCCGAAGATGACGATGTTGTCGTCGTCGACATTGTCGCGCATCTCGACGTTGGCGCCATCGAGCGTGCCGATGGTGAGTGCGCCGTTGAGGGCGAACTTCATGTTGCCGGTGCCGGATGCTTCCATGCCAGCGGTCGAGATCTGCTCGGATAGGTCGGCGGCGGGCACCATGACCTCAGCAAGCGAGACGTTGTAGTTCGGCACGAAGACGACCTTGAGCAGGCCGCGTACCGACGGGTCGTTGTTAATGACGCGGGCAACGTCGTTGATCAGCTTGATGATCAGCTTGGCGTTGTGATAGCTCGGCGCCGCCTTGC
>JAGWJK010000662.1 GCA_028865845.1 Rhizobiaceae bacterium | reverse complement strand
CTCCGACCGCATGCTGGATCTCGCCACGCGCGACCTTGCCGCCGCCGAAAAGGCGATCGGACGCACGGAAAACCTGGGCGAGAAGCCCTGCCCCTGAAATCTGCGGCTTCGGCCGCTGGTATGATCAAAAAGCCGAAACGGAAGCATCCCATGAAAATCACCAAATTGACGACCTACATCGTGCCGCCGCGCTGGTTGTTCCTGAAGATCGAGACGGATGAAGGCGTCACCGGCTGGGGCGAACCCGTTGTCGAAGGCCGTGCGCTGACCGTGCAGGCCGCCGTCCACGAGCTGGAAGACTATCTGATCGGCAAGGACCCCTTCCTGATCGAAGACCATTGGACGGTGATGTATCGCGCCGGCTTCTATCGCGGCGGCGCCATCCACATGTCGGCGCTTGCCGGCATCGACCAGGCGCTTTGGGACATCAAGGGCAAGGCGCTGGGGCAGCCGATCCATTCGCTGCTCGGCGGCCAGGTGCGCGACAAGATCAAGGTCTATAGCTGGATCGGCGGCGACCGCCCCTCCGACGTCGCCAACAATGCCAGGGAAGTCGTCGCCCGCGGCTTCAAGGCGATCAAGCTCAACGGCTGCGAGGAAATGCAGATCGTCGACACCTACGACAAGGTGGAGAAGGCGGTCGAAACCATCGCCACCATCCGTGAAGCGATCGGCCCCTATATCGGCATCGGCGTCGATTTCCACGGCCGCGTCCACCGGCCGATGGCCAAGGTGCTCGCCAAGGAGCTGGAGCCCTACAAGCTGCTGTTCATCGAGGAGCCGGTGCTCTCGGAAAACCGCGAGGCGCTGAAGGAAATCGCCAATCATTGCTCGACGCCTATTGCCTTGGGTGAGCGCCTCTATTCGCGCTGGGACTTCAAGTCGGTGCTGTCGGACGGCTATGTCGACATTCTGCAGCCTGACCTTTCGCATGCAGGCGGCATCACCGAATGCCGCAAGATCGCCTCGATGGCCGAAGCCTACGACGTCGCGCTTGCCCCGCATTGCCCGCTTGGCCCAATCGCGCTTGCCGCCTGCCTGCAGGTCGACGCCGTTAGCTACAATGCCTTCATCCAGGAGCAGAGCCTCGGCATCCACTACAACAAGGGCAACGACATCCTCGACTACATCTCCAACAAGGAAGTCTTCCAATACGCCGACGGCTTCGTCAGCATTCCTCAGGGTCCTGGTCTCGGCATCGAAGTGGACGAAGCCTACGTCATCGAGCGCGCCAAGGAAGGTCACCGCTGGCGCAACCCCGTCTGGCGCCACGAGGACGGCAGCGTCGCAGAATGGTAATCCTATAAAAGAAAACGCGGGCTTCGGAGCCCGCGTTTTTATTTTGCGTCTCGGTAGAATTCAGGCGAACCGAAATCCAGTCCACTTGATCGACCGGCTTACTTGTTCAGCTGCGCCTGCAGCTTGTTGACGTCGTCTGTCGACATTTCGCCGTCGGTCGTCACCTTGCCGTCGACAATCTTCCACAGACGGAACGGGCCGGTGATGTCGCCATATTTGTCGAAGGCGACCGGGCCGATGACGCCTTCGTAGCGGATCGGCTTGCCGTCCTTGATCAGGCCAAGAGCCTTAGTGAACTCGTCCTTGCCGGCATAGATCGGCGTACCCTGCGGATCGACGGCCTTGAACATGGCGTCCTTGATCTTGGCCGGGTCGTCCGAACCGGCGATCGCGATGGCAAGCCCAACGATCGCACCGGCGTCGTACGAGCGGTCTGCCGCCGGGTTGGACGGTTCGATACCGGAGAAGTCCTTGTAGTTCTTCATGAAGTAGTCGGTCGAGGCCGTCGGGCTGGTGCCCGAGGACGTGCCGTAGGCGTCCTTCAGGTAGTCGGCACCGACGGAATCGATGAAGTCGGGGCTATTCATGCCGTCATTCAACAAGAACTTCTGCACGCCGCCCTGCGAGATCCAGGTGCGGGCAATGGTTGCGCCGTCGACCGGCGTGCTGACGAGATAAAGGCCGTCGGGATTGCCGCCCATGGCCGCGGTGACTTCCGAAGCGTAGCTCGACTGCTTTTCATTGTAGGGCGTATCGGAGACGATTGTGCCGCCGAGCGCCTTATAGGCGCGGGAGAATTCTGCCACCATGTTGACGCCGAAGTCGTTGTTAACGTGGATGATCGCGAGCTTCTTGAAGCCCTTGTCGATGGCGTATTTCGCGGCCGCCACGCCCTGCAGCGCATCCGAGGTGATGGTGCGGAAGAAAATACCGTTGGTCTTGCCGTCACGGCCGAGCGCCGTCAGCGTCGGCGACGAAGAGGCCGGCGATACCTGCACGATCTTGGCCGGCGCCGTGACGGACGTCAGGATCGGGATCGACACGGACGAAATGATGCCGCCGATGATGACGGGAACCTTCTTGACCTGCACGAGCTGCGTCGCCGCGTCGACGGCAACGTTGCCCTGGCTCTGGCTATCGCGCGTATCCGTCACCAGATCGCAGCCGCGCACGCCGCCGGCGGCATTGATGTCGCGGAAGGCCATCTCGACCGACTTCGCGCCGGCCTGGCCGTATTCGCCGGCAGGGCCGGTCAATTCCATCACCAGGCCAACGGTGATCTTGCAGTCCGCCGCATTGGCCGCGCCGGCCGCAACAAGCAACGCCAGGGCGGTGGTCAGGTGAAATATCGTCTTTTTCATCATTGTTCCCCTTGTTAGGATCGTGACTTCTATTTCAGTGAAAGTCCTGTCAGGTCCTAGAGCGCGATACCGAAGGGTTTTTTAGCGTTTTCGGGCGATATCACGCTCTATCTCTTTGCTTTAGAGACGAATTCAGGTTTCAGTTCGTTTCGAGTTGAAACCGTCTGCCTCCGGCATCTGCAGCCAGGTTTCCTGCAGATGCCGCCATTCGACACCGTTCGGCGCCGATGAACTCCTCGAGAAAAGAGCGCTTGCCCGCCGCCGGCTCCATTGGCCGCCCCGGAACTGCGCCTCGATATAAGTGACGACGATGACGTCATCGGCCTCCCAGCCGGCACTGACGTCCTCGATTTCGATGATGAATTCGCCGTGGAAACTGCCGCGATTGTTGCGCACATAGGCAAGAACGGCTTCGCGATCGAGAATCTTGCCGCTATCCGGCACGACCATCCGGAAGCCTTCGCCGATCGCCCGTTCGAACCGGGAGAAATCCAGCTTGTCGGCCTTGTCGGCGTTGTACCAGTTGGCAAAGAAGCGATGCAGGCCGACAATCTCGGCCTCGGCATGCTGGAACAGGGTGAGTTTGTCTTCGCTCATTGTTTCCCCGCGTTCAGATTGTAATGCATGATTGAGCCATGCCGCCCGTTGCGATCGCGCTCCAGCGTGTAGACGTCGCCGACAAGCCCGTTGCTTTCGGCAATAACGCCGCCGATTTCAGCCCTGTCCTCGGTGGTGAGATCGACATCCATGATCTTGGCGTTGGCGAGCGCATGCGCTTGGTTGCGGGCGCCGACGATGACGGCGGCCACCTGCGGCTGCTCCAGCACCCAGGCACTGGCGATGGTTGCAATATCGACCCCGTGACGCTCGCCAACCGTTTTCAGTGCACGAAGCAGGGACTGGAAGAGATCCCAGCCGCCGAAATCGTCGATAATCAGCTTGTATTTGACCAAGGAACGGTTTTCGAGCGGCATGTCCGGCTCCGGCTGGCCGAGCCATCTGTCGCTGAGGAAGCCGCCGGCGACAGAGCCGTAGCAGAGGAAGCGGACATTGTTTTCCGCCGCCAGTGCGGTCAACT
>JAGWJK010000661.1 GCA_028865845.1 Rhizobiaceae bacterium | reverse complement strand
CGCCAGGATTTCATCGAGTTCCGTCGATATCAGCAACACGCCGGCGCCGGCGGCGCGGCGCGCCAGAAGTTGCCGGTGGACGAATGCGGTGGCGCCGATATCCAGTCCGCGAACGGGCTGGACGGCGACAATCAGGCTCGGGTCGCGCGAAAGCGCCCGCCCGAGAACGACCTTTTGCTGATTGCCGCCGGAGAGCGTCCCGATCTTTTGATCCCGGCCCGTCGTGCGCACGTCGAAATCCCTGATAATCGTGTCCGCAAGCGATCCGACTGCCGCCTTGTCGATCCATCCTCTGCGGGAAAATGGCGCGTCTCCGATACGCTCGAGGACAGCATTTTCCGTGATCGACATCGGCTCCACCAATGCCGTGCGGTGCCGATCTTCTGGTATATGCGCAAGGCCAAGTCGGATCCGATCCGCAACGGGATTATGCGTAACACGCTGGCCGTTGATAGTGATGGAACCGCTGTCGACCTTGCGCAGGCCGACAATCGCCTCGGCCAATTCCTGCTGGCCGTTTCCGTCGACGCCGGCGATGCCAAGGATTTCGCCCGATCTCAGCGTCAGGTTGGCTCCGCTGACACGCTGAACGCCACTTGCATCTCGGCAGACAAGGTCGTCGACCGAGAGCACGTCGGTCGTCCTGTGGATTTCTGCGCCGCCTTCTGACGCCGTCGTATCTTCCAACTTGGGCAGGGCGATATCCGCGCCCACCATCACGCGCGCCAGGCTTCGCGCATCGGTATCGGTCGTGGCGGCGTTGGCGACGACCCGACCGTGCCGAAGCACGGTAACGTGCGAGGTCAACGCCATCACCTCGTTGAGCTTGTGGCTGATGAAGATGATCGCCACGCCCTGGTCTGCGAGTAGACGCAGCACGCGGAACAATCCACTGGTCTCTTGCGGCGTCAATACGGCCGTCGGCTCATCAAGGATCAGGATGCGGGCGCCGCGATAGAGCACTTTCAGGATTTCTACCCGCTGCTGGCTGGCAATCGAAAGATCCGCGATGCGCGCATTAGGATCGACGTCCAGGTCGTAAGCTTTTGCCAGGGTGCGGATCTTGTCGGCGCATTGCTTGAGGTTCGGAATGAACCGCCCTGTAGACGGCAGGCCAAGGCAGACGTTTTCCGCAACCGTCAGCGGCGGCACCAGCATGAAATGCTGATGCACCATGCCGATGCCGAGACGGATCGCCTCGGCAGCCCCAGCCAGTTGCTCCCTTCGTCCGTCGATCCAGACCTCACCCTTCGATGGAACGAGGAGCCCGGCCAAGACCCTCATCAGGGTCGACTTGCCGGCACCGTTCTCTCCAAGCAGAGCATGGATCTCGCCCGCTCTGACCGTGAGATCGACGGCATCGTTGGCAACAAAATTGCCGAAAACAACCTGGATGCCCCGCATGTCCAACAGCGGTGTCGTTCTCGTATCGGCCTTTCCGGAGGACTTCGGCGCGATGCCGGAGCCCTCGGAAAGTCCCTCATTCTCAGTTGGCATTCGTTGTATCCAACGGCACGGTGAAGGCACCGGACTTGATCGCGTCGAACTTGGCGTTGACGGCCTTGAGGACATCGGGAGAAACGCCCGCATCCAGCCCATGGAAATCGGCGAGCTTGACGGCGCCTTCCGGAACGCCGAACGACCAGTTCTGACTCTTCCAGCTCTTGTCCTCCACGGCTTTGCCGACGGCGGTCACGAGCGGGCCGAGATCCCAGAGAACGCTGGTCAGCACCGTCTTCGGACCGAGATGGTTCTGATCGGTCATCGCACCAAGAGCGAGCACGTTCTTTGCATTTGCGGCATCGATAACGCCGACGCCCTGGGCGGAAAGAACGTCAGCCCCCTGCTCGACCTGTGCAATCGCGGCTTCCTTGGCCTTCGGCGGATCAAACCAGGAGCCGATAAAGCTATGAAGCACCTTCACATCGGGTACCATCGCCTTGGCGCCTGCCTCGTAGGCATGGAGATTGGCGAGCATATTCGGCGCCGGCATACCGCCAACCCAGCCGATGGTTTTGCTCTTTGAGGCACCGGCGCCCAGCATGCCGGCGAGGTAGGCTCCCTGGTAGTCGGGGTTGGAATAGCTGCCGACGTTGGGCGCGAGTTCCTTGGCCGTTCCTGCCATGAAGATCGTATTCGGAAAATCCTCGGCGACATTCAGGGTGGCATCGCCATAAGAGAACGAGTGCGCGAATATCAGCTGATAGCCGCGCGAGGCATAGTCGCGCAGCACACGCTCGGCATCGGCATCGCTGACATTTTCCGAATAGGCAACCTCGGCACCGAGCGCCTTCGCGGCGGCCTGGAGTCCATTATAGCCGACCGAATTCCAATCATTGTCGCTGATCGGACCTGGCATCACCATGGCGATTTTCAACCCGGCAGCATCGGCGAACTTTGCGCCGCCCAGAGCGATCGCAAAAATCGCCAGCAGAAGCGTCAGCCCCTGTCGCAGTTTTCCGAAAATACTCGTCATCTGTTCCCTCGTTTTTCTCTCTGAATTCAAGGCGTTTTCATCACCGACGCAAAGGTGGCTCCGCAGCGCAACGGCCAAGCGCCACCAACCTCGTGTCCCGACGAAGCAGTATTTCACCCGTATCGATAGGAAAGACGCTCCAAGGAGCTAAAGGCGAAAACGCCATGGGAAATGCCTGCTGAACATCGGATCGTCGGAGTGCGAAGCAAACTCCTGCGGTATCCTATTGCTCAATAGCTAGCCTTGTAAACGCGCTGACCAAAAAATAGTCCCACGCCGATCAAACTACCGGGCAGATCTCTTATCTCCGGCAACGGTGATGACGCCGACAATGATGAGTCCCGTCAGCAGAAGGCGAATGCCGGCGCTGACCCCGAAAGTGTTGAGCATGGTCAGCAACAACACCAGGAAAAGTGCAGCACCCCAGACGCCCGGGACATTCGCCTTGCCGCCGGCAACCGATGTGCCGCCGATCACGACCACCGCAATCGATGCCAACAGGTATTCATTGCCGATATCGACATTGGCGCCACGGAAATAGCCGGCAAGCAGGGCGCCGTTGAGACCGGCCAACATGCCGGACAGCGTGTAGGTCATGAAGCGGATGCGGCCAACATGGACGCCGGCCAGCCAGGCAGCTCGAATGTTCTGCCCTATCGCCAGGACGGAGCGGCCATAGATCATCCGGCGCAGAGCAATGGCTGTGCCCATGGTGAACAATGCCGTCAGGATCGCGAGCAGGGGAATGCCGAGAAATTGCATGTTGGTGAAGGCGGCAAAACCCGGCGGCGGCTTGATCTGCAGTCCGCGTCCGTAGCTGATATCGATCGATTGGATGATGAAGCTTGCCGACAGCGTGGCGATGATCGGCGGGATGCGCAGCGCCCAGATCAGAAGATAGTTGACGGCGCCGATCGCCGCGCCGCTGGCGAGCGCTGCGAGCAGCCCGACCGCGACCATGCTGTCCTGGCCGTCCATGACCTTCATCGCAACCGCGCTCGCAAGACCGATATTGGCCGGCAGCGACAAGTCGACATTGCCAGGTCCAAGGGTGATGACGAACATCTGGCCCGTGCCAGCGATCACCGTGAAGACGGCGAGCGACAATGCCGCGGTGATCATGCCGCCGGCGCCGTAGCCGCCGGTGAAGATGATCGTCGCGAGCCAGACCAGCAACGCGCCGATGAACGACCATATCCAGGGTTGCGCGACGAGCGCCTTAATCTGTTGCATGATCCTCAGGCCTCCCTTCGGCTGATGAGAA
>JAGWJK010000660.1 GCA_028865845.1 Rhizobiaceae bacterium | reverse complement strand
ATGAACGTCCGCCGCTCGGACGCATCCACCATGCCGCGCTCTTCGACCTCAGTCGAGAACTGATGCTCCATATGCGATTCGGCCATGGCGAGGTTGTGGAGGTGAACGTGCTCGCCGGGTTGAATGGCCTGCGTCGCGACGCCAATGACCTGTCCGAACTTCCGCAACTCTGTGCCAACAGGCAACTCCCGCAGGGCGACCTTGTGCCCTCGCGGAATAAGCTGCCTCGCGACGATGCCGGAAACGCCGGTCGTCTCGCCGGCGGCAATGCGTCGACGGGCAACGGCGACATCATCGGCGGCATTGAGCAGGATTGCTGGGGCATTCGTCTCAGAGGACATTTGAAGTGCTTTCTGTACATTGCGTGCAAACAACAGAAAACGGTCGGCCGGATCATTGTCAAGGGCTATTCCGCCCGGATTTGCCAGACCAAACGTTGGTCTCATTCAGCCGGGCTTTCGCTCGCCTGCAACAAAGGTGGATTTGGTGACTTTCGACCGGGAGCCGATATCGGTATTTGTACAGACACTTCTTCCCGCGGACTGATACCGCGATCTCCAACAAGGCAGTGGACCATCAAGCAATGACCGCTTCACCCTCCTTTCTTGATCTTCCGGACCACCTTCCCGAAGCCCGCACGCCCCGTGCGGTGATCTTTGCCGCGGGTCACGGGAGCACCTATCCCAACAAGGATAGCAGCGGTTATACGCTATCGGCCGACGCCATACGTGCCGCGAATCAAGAGGACGCTCCACTCTTCGAGAATTGGGATTTCGATCTCGGTGGGCCTCTGTTCGATGGCAAGCCCATCTCGTGCACCGATGCCGGCGATCTGCCGACCGTTATGCACGACAATGCCGGCAACCGGAAGCTTATCGAAGCGAAGACACGGGAGATACTCGCATCGGCCGGCGTTCCGATCCTGCTCGGCGGCGACTGCTCGGTGACAATTCCGTTCCTCGCCGGCTTTGCCGATCACGGACCGGTCTGGGTCCTGCAGATCGACGCCCACATCGATTGGCGTGACGAGGTGAGCGGCGAGCGCTACGGCTATTCGAGCCCAATGCGTCGGGCCAGCGAGATGGCGCATGTGGCCGGCATGGTCCAGGTCGGCATGCGCGGCGTCGGCAGCGCGCGTATAACTGATGTCGAAGCGGCGAAACGTTATGGCAGCCGCTTTGTAACCGCTCGTGACATCCACGCCCATGGCGCCGATGCCGCCCTCAGGCATATTCCGGAGGGAGCGCGGGTGGTCGTTACTCTCGACTGCGACAGCATCGATCCCGGCATCATGCCGGCAGTAGCGGCGCGCACGCCCGGCGGCCTCAACTATACCGAGGTGATCGACCTGATCGCCGGCCTCGGCCGACGGGCGAAGATTGCGGGATTCGATCTCGTCGAACTTTATCCGCCCGCCGATGTCGACGGCTTGTCGGCTCTGACCGCCGCCCGCCTTCTCGTCAATGTCATCGGCACGATCGTCCGCCAGGAATGACGCGGCGCGTCAGCCCTTTGCCCACGTTGATCCCTCGCGCTGTCGCCCCGAATTTCAAGCCGACAGCGAGACGGTCGCGATGAACTGCGTTCCTGCGAGATGCCTGTACTCGGATTTGCCCTGTAGCTGGGCGACGAAAGCGCCAATTAGTCGCGTGCCCATCCCTGTGCCGTTCGGTTGACTGGTAAATCCGACCCCGTCATCGGCAACGGTCAAGACACTATTGCCATCATCGACTTTCCGCAGAATGATGCTGATCTTTCCGGTTTCCCGGCCCTTGAAGGCATACTTCATGCTGTTGGCAATCAGCTCATTCAAGAGGAGCGCGAAAGGTGTCGCCTTGTCCGGGCCAATCGTCACGTCGTCCAGGTCGAATTCGACCGCAATATCCCGTCCGTGGACGTCGACCAGCCGCTTGACGAAGGACGGAATAAATTCACGCGCCGATATGCCGGTAAACTGGTCGAAGCCGTACATCTGCTCATGAACTGCCGACATCGCCGAAATCCGCTCGTTCAGCTTTTCAACCGCTGCCGATTCAAAACCCTGGAGGCGCAAAAGCGCCATCACGGTCTGGAGGTTGTTTTTGACGCGGTGATGTATCTCACGCATCAGAGTACTATTCATCTGGACCGCTTCGGCCAGTTGCCGCGTGTGCAGCGCATCGGCCCGGATCAGGTTGCTGATCCATAGCCAGGCGGCAAGCACGCCACCGATCGCAATTGCCAGGATGAGAGCCGCCGTCTGGGCGTCTTGCCAAAACGGTTGCATGATCACGTCGATATCGGCGGAGGCAACCGCGACGAACGGCGTGCGCTCGATGATCCAGTAGGCCACGAGCCGGTCTTCACCATCGACCGGAGAGGTCGAACGATAGATCCCAGCCGTTGCCTTGCGCATATAATCGGTGAACAAGACATAGTCGCGCATATTCACCGGCCCATCCGGCTCCGGATGCCGCGCGACGAGCTGCCCGTCACGCCGCAGCAGACTGACCGTCGAATTGTTTCCCATCGCGACGGTATCCCACACGGGCCTCAGAATATTCGCGTCAAAGGAGATGACGGCGGCGCCGGCGAATTTGCCGTCGCGTTCCAGCCGTCTGCTGAACACGAATATCTGTCGCTGCGACGAACGGCTGACCAGCAGCGCCGACGCGTATTCCTCCTGTCCATTTTTCAGACGAACAAAATAGTCACGGTCGGTGGCACTGATCGCGCCGATGTTCGGATTGTTGGAAAAGACCGTCTGACCGGCCGCATCGATGACGTAGGCACCGACCTGTGGCGGCAAATCGGCAACCGCAGCGTTAAGATCACGCACGCGGTTGGGATTTGCCGAGGGAATGTCTGCGCCGAGGGAATCGTCGATGCGGTGCAAAGTCTCCCTCGCCAGAGAATTCAGCCAGGTAGCATTCGCCGCAACGATTTTCGATGCCGCCGTGACCCGCTCATCGCCGCGTCGAAGCGTGGTCTGGTAGCTGGAAACCAGCCAGATCGACAGAACCGCCACAAGGGATATGAACATCAGCGCGATGACCGCGAACGCCGCTCTTCCGACAGAACTCGAACGCTTATCGGCAGGAGCCATTTCTCAGCCATTCAAAGGGGACGGGACTTAATTGATAGCAGCTTATCATTGATTTTCTTTAGACATCGCAACGTTCACCAAACCAAGCCGCAACACAATAGCTCGCAAAGATGAATTCTTGGATTGAGCCGGCACGGACGCGAGCGCTTCCCTTCTCATCATCAACTCCGCAACGTTTCGGGTCTCCTTTGCCTGCCCTTCCGGACCAGAATTATGCCCCGCTTTGCCTTTAGGGCAGGAAACACAGAAACCTTCAGAGATGTTCAGATACATTCAACGCGTATTTTCGCCTCACTGCGCAGCCATAAAATCAACCAACCCACTCAATGAGTCGTGGGCTATTGAAAGAGGCCACCCGCTTCCGGTTGTACATGTAGTTGCGTGTAGCAACAATTGTTTTCCCCTTGAAGTCGCATGATGCGTTGTCGTTCCTAGGGAACGGGCTGCCTATCGTTTGGTTCATTCAGCCTATGGACATTCAGGATGGCGATGCAGCCAATCCCGCATTCGCTTGCGTGCCTATCGCTTAGCGTAGCAACAGAGTCCCAAAGCCAGCGCTCGCCCTAGGAGGTTCCATTGACGAGCATTTCCGCGACATCTTCCTCATCATCCTATCGCTATTCCTATCTGCTCTCTTCGTTGAAAGACGACAGCGA
>JAGWJK010000659.1 GCA_028865845.1 Rhizobiaceae bacterium | reverse complement strand
AACGATCTTGCCGCGCGAAAAGACCAGCGCGCGGTGGCAGATATGGGCGATTTCCTCGAAATCCGTGGACACGACGATGACGGCGAGACCGGCATCGAGCGCCCGGGCGATCAGCCTGTAGATCTCGGCGCGCGCACCGATATCGACGCCGGCGGTAGGATCCTCAGCGACCAGCAGCTTGCGGCCGGTGGCCAGCCAGCGGCCGACGACGACCTTCTGCTGGTTGCCGCCGGAAAGCGCTTCGATCGGCAATTCCGGATCATTGGGACGCAGGCCGACAGACAGGCCAATGTCGTGGACATTTTCGGCCTCGCGGCGCGGCGAGAGCAGGGACAGGAGCCCACGGCCGATCGCGCTTGGATTGATATAGGTGTTTTCGCGTACCGATAGCGAAAGGGCGACGGATTCCTCGGTGCGGTCGCGGGCGATCAGGCCGACGCCGGAGGCCATGGCCGCGCGCGGGCTCGACAGATCCGGCACCGCGCCCTGAAGCGTGACCGATCCGGAGAAGGGTTCGCAGCCAAAAAGGGCGCGGCCGATCAGTTCCTGGCCGGCACCGCGCAATCCTGCCAAGCCCAGCAGTTCGCCGCGGCGAATATCGAAAGAGACGGGGCTCGCGCCGGCGCAAGCGAGATTGCGGACCTCGACGATCGGCTCTCCGGCAACTGCTGGCGTCTTCGAAAAAAGGTCCTTGCCGCTGCGCCCGATGATCATCGTCACCAGTTCGTCCGGGGTGGTCTCGCTGACGGGCTTCTGGCCGACCATGCGGCCGTCACGCAGGACGGCGACGCGATCGGCGATGCGGAAGATTTCATCCAGGCGATGCGACACGTAGATCATGCCGACGCCTCGTTCCTTCAGCGGCCGGATCGCGTCGAAGAGCCGGCCGACCTCATCTGCCGGCAGGCTTGCCGTCGGCTCGTCCAGAACCAGAACATCGGCTTCGACGGCAAGGGCGCGGGCGATCGCGACCAGGGACTTTTCCGTGCGGGTCAATTGGGAGACGCGTGTGGTCGGATCGAAATCGCATCCGACCAGCCGAAGGGCCTCGCTGGCGCGCTCCTCGGTTCGGCGCCAGTCGATCAGGCCGCGCCGCATCGAAAACCCCTGCGCCAATCCCATGTTTTCGCCGACCGTCATCCATTCGACCAATCCGAGATCCTGATGGATGAAGGCGACGGGCTGGCGCAGGTTCGGCTTGGACGGCCGGTGGCGGTAGCTTTCGCCACGGAAAACGATGTCGCCGGCGTCGGGCTTGTAGATGCCGGCCAGCGTTTTGATGAGCGTCGATTTTCCGGCGCCGTTTTCGCCGAGCAGTGCAAGGATCTCGCCTTCCCACAGATCGATCGACACGTCGCACAGGGCTTGCGTTCCGCCAAAGGTTTTGGTGATCGAGCGGAACTCCAGCAATTTGCCTGTCTGCACCATTGCTCCTCCCAGAGCTCAAGCTTGATGACGTTATGTTATCGATAACATTTAACGACGGTCAAGCGAAAAGATGGCCGACGGGGAAATCATCTTGCCGTCACCGGCTGCTCAAGCGTGGGAAAAACCGTCCAGCAGTCGCATCATTTCGGCCGAATCGCGGGGGCCGAGGCCGGCGGCACATAGCAGGCGATGGACTTCCACGACCGAACCGGTGAGCGGCAGGGGCGTTTTCGTCTTCAGGGCAAAGGCCTGCAGCGAATCGAGATCTTTGAGCATGTTGTCGATCCGACCCGTGGGTGTGAAATCGCGCGCCGCGAACTTGGCCATGAATTCCTGGAGGATCCGGCTGTCGGCGCGGCCACCCGCGAGGGCGGCGGGGATGGCGGCAGCATCAACGCCGCCGGCTTCCGCCAGCTTGACCGCTTCCGCCACGGCCTGGAATAGAACAGCGCAAAATAATTGATTGATGAGCTTGGTCGTCTGCCCCGCGCCGGATACGCCCATCAGCGTATAATTGGCCGCCAGATGCTGCATCACATGCCGCGCGCGTTCGAAGTCCTCGGCGCTGCCGCCGGCCATGATCGTCAGCTTGCCGGCAAGCGCGCCGGGAACGCGGCCGGAAAGCGGGCAATCCACCCATGCCATTCCGGTCTCGTGCTGCAGACGCGCTGCCATCTCCGCGGTGTCGGCCGGATCGATGGACGACATGTCGATCAACAGTTTTTCCGCCGATGCGGCCGAGGCCACGCCGTCGTCGCCGAAGACCACGGCGCGCACGATATTTGCATGATTGAGGCTGAGGATAGAGAAGTCGGAGGCGGCCACGGCTTCCTGCACGGAGCCTGCCGCTGTGGCACCCTTTGCGGCGAGGGAAGCGACTTTTTCCCTGTCTAAGTCGAAGACATGGACGCTATGCCCGGTCTCGATCAGCCGCGTGGCGATGGCCGTGCCCATGATGCCAGCGCCGATGACGGCAACGGTTGCCCTGCTCCCTTTCTGCATGGCTCTCTCCCAACTCTTGCAGACGATCCAGGCCGTTCACGGCGAGGACGATAATGATTTCAATCTCTTTGTCGATGTGGACCGAGGCGCCCCGAGCAATCGTGTCCGGAGCCGCCAAAAACACCCCTCGGGGAAGAGTGTCGAAACATCGATCCCGTTAAAGGCAAGTCGTGATGCCGCCATCGACATAGAGAATATGGCCGTTGACGAAAGAGGAACTGCGGCCGGCGAGAAACACGGCGGCGCCGACCAGCTCGTCGACATTCCCCCAGCGTCCAGCGGGCGTGCGCTTTTCGAGCCAGGCGGAGAATTCGGGATTGTCGACAAGGGCCTGGTTGAGCGGCGTCTTAAAATAGCCCGGCGCGATCGCGTTGATCTGAAGGCCGTACTTCGCCCAGTCGGCACACATGCCGCGCGTGAGATTGCGCACGGCGCCCTTGGTTGCGGTATAGGGCGCAATTCCGGGCCGCGCCATTTCGCGTTGAACCGAACCGATGTTGATGATCTTGCCTTCCTTTCGGGCGATCATGCCGCGGGCGACGGCCTGTCCGACGAAAAAGACGCTGGAGATATTCGTCGTCAGCAGCTGTTCCCATCTGTCGGCCGGAAAGTCCTCCAGCGGCGTACGGAACTGCATTCCGGCATTGTTTATCAGGATGTCGATCTGGCCGATGTCCTTTTCGATCTTCGCAACGCCGTCGTCGACGGCATCCTTCTTTGTCACGTCGAAAATGGCTGCCTGTGCAGAGAAGCCTTTCGACCTCAGTTCCCTAACGGCATGCTCGACCGTTTCCGCCGTGCGCCCGTTCAGAACCACCTCGGCCCCATGTCGTGCCAGGCCTTCGGCGAGGGCATAGCCGATCCCCTGACTGGACCCGGTGACGAGGGCGCGGCGCCCGCTGAGATCAAATAAGCCTGCCATAAACATATCCTCTGCTGAAATTCGCCGTGGCGTCGCTCCAATGTGCCACACTAAACGCCCCTTGACATCCCGCTCCCGGATTATATGTTATCGATAACATAATCAATCAACAAAATGCGGGCATGGAGGAATAATGGCCAAGATCGATATCCTGTTGACCGGCGCCTATCCGGATTGGGACATGGTTGATCTCGAGGCGAATTATATCGTCCACAAGCTCTGGGAGAGCGCCGATCGGCGCCATCTCCTCGATGATATCGGTTCCAGGGTGCGGGCAATTGCAACACGCGGGGAGCTCGGCGCAAATGCCGAGCTGATGGATTCCCTGCCGAATCTCGAGATCGTTTCCTGCTATGGCGTCGGAACGGATGCCATCGATCTCCAACATGCA
>JAGWJK010000658.1 GCA_028865845.1 Rhizobiaceae bacterium | reverse complement strand
CTCCCAGCCGTCGCCTTCGCCGTCAGGCTCGCCGATCATCTCATCACCGAGATCCGCCGCCAAAGCACGCCGGTGGGTTTGCCGATGAGCACCAGCCGCCTGGAACCGCAGAAGGGATCGCTCGTGAGCATCCGGCGAAGGTTTGGCGTGTAGAGCACCAGGCTTTCATCCGAAGCTGAAGACTTCAGAACTGTGAAGCGCATCGCATGCGCCGAGCATCGACAGCCCGCATTACAATTACGCTCCGGTGGCTCTCGCCCAATGCGATCAGCACGCGCTTCACTATGCCATCCTCGCAGGCGCTGTTTCCACCTTGAACTTGCGCCTTTGTTCTTATTATGTTCTTATCGGAACAAGCCGAGGCACAAGGCAATTCCCTATGAGACATCGAAAAAGCATAGCGTTGCTGCCTGCAGGACATGATGACGACCAGCACACGCTCGCGGATCTACCGCAATGGTACGAACTGAGCGCTGCTTGTGCTGTCTGTGGGAGAACCGAATCGGTGGACCGCTACGAGATGGCCAGGCGCTTTGGAGGCAGCAGGAGGGTAGGTTCCCTGGCCGCCCGGCTGGTGTGCAAAGGCTGCGGCAACAGGCAGGGCAATACGGTGCTGCTCGGAATGATGTCGAGGGACTGAGAGAGACGTTAATCGGGAATGATCTAAAGCTAAAAGCATGCGCTCGGAGAGATAATTGCGGCTGATCGATAGCGCCGACAATCCGGGTCTCATATTGGGCTGAGACTTTGGCTGTGGCAGGTCGAGCGGTTTATTCGGAGTCGGCCAATAGCAAAGTGAATAGAGCAACATCGAATCTCAGGTGTCGCCAGCAGACCTCAGGTGTTCAAGGCAAGTTGCTCAGCGCTGGCATTTTGTGTCTTGGATTTCGGCTTCCTTGGTGAGCGGGCTTTAGCGGCCTTGGGTGCGATCGGGGCGGAAATTTCCGGAAGCTCGGAAAGCAAGAGTCCGTTTTCAGCCACACCTACAGTCTCATCGGATATCTTTCCGCCCACAAACGCTGGAACTTCCACATTGGCCGTCTGTGGGGAGGAGATAGGAGTCGGCTCTTTGATGCTCTGCTTTAGGTCAGGGAGTTTAGAAGAGCTGCTGGGGGCTATGGCAGGGGCAAATCGAATCATTGGCTTATTACTCCTTGATGTTCCCTTTATGTTCTAGAGACATCAGAAGTCAATGAGGTTCGGCAGCCGTGTTGCAAGAAGACGCGACTGCTAAGGCTTTTATATTCGGCGTTTCAACACGTTGGGAAAGAATGGCGCACCCGAAGAGATTCGAACTCCTGACCCCCAGATTCGTAGTCTGGTGCTCTATCCAGCTGAGCTACGGGTGCGTGGCCGAAACGGAAGAAACCGTTGGCGTGGGCGGTTCTCTAAAGCGTCCTCCGGGGGAATGCAAGTGGATTTGTGAAAAACTATGCGATTTTCGTGAACGTTTTATCTAAATAATTGAAAATGCTCATTTTTCATGAAGGCTTCGGCTGCGGTAGTCGTCAAGCGAAACCGGACGATCGGGAATTTCGATGCGGAACTGCGTGCCGGCGGCCGGTTTTTCGACCAGCGCGATGGTGCCGCCATGGGCAAGGACGAGTTCGCGAGCGATCGCAAGGCCAAGGCCGGTGCCGCCGGAGCGGGCAGAACCGCGGAACGCGGTGAAGAGGTTCTCGCGCGCCTTCTGCGGCATGCCGGGGCCGGTGTCGTCGACGGTGATGCTGACCACACTGCCGATCCGGTGCGCCGAAACGGTGATGCGGCGGATACTGTCGGGCTCGGCGTCGGC
The DNA here is from genome assembly GCA_028865845.1 of Rhizobiaceae bacterium. Classification (GTDB taxonomy): domain Bacteria; phylum Pseudomonadota; class Alphaproteobacteria; order Rhizobiales; family Rhizobiaceae; genus Rhizobium. The sequence goes on along the minus strand of JAGWJK010000658.1, from coordinate 1,963 downwards.
GAAGGCGACCAGCGCCTGATGGGCGTTGCGGCAGAGATTGTGGATGACGCGGAAAAGCTGCTCGCTGTCGGCATCGACCTCGAGGTCCGGATTAACCTGTTCGACGAATTCAATGCCGGTGTCCGGATCGATCGCGAGGATATCGCGCACCTCGTCGATCAGCTCGTGCAGCCGCAGCCTGCGGCGGCGCGGCGCCGATTCGGAGGTCTGCCCGTAGGACAACACCTCGGTGGTGTAGCCGACGGCGCGGTCGATGGTGCGAAGCAGCTTCGGGGCGAAACGCTTGACCATGGGGTCGTCGACATCGACCAGACGGTCGGACATCAGCTGTGCCGCCGACAGGATGTTGCGCATGTCGTGGTTGATCTTCGAGACGGCAAGGCCAAGCGCGGCAAGGTTCTTCTGCTGCTTCAGCGTCTTCTGCAGTCGCGTCTGCATGGCCGAGAGATGACGGCCGGCCACCGAGAGCTCGTCACGCCCCTCGTCGGGTACCAGCACGCGCGCCGGATCCTCAGGATCGTCGGAATAGGTCTGCATGCTGTCGGTCAGCCGACGGATCGGCCGGATCATCATGCGGTTGATGGCAAAGAAGATCAGCGTCGCGGTGAACAGCGAAATCAGGATCGAGACGAAGAGCACGCTGCCGGAATAGGCGAGCATGGCGCTACGCAGCCGCGTATCCTTGAGCACCACCTCGACGCCGGTGCTGGAATCGCCGCCGACGGGGCCGAAGACGCGGATGATGCGGTTGCCGCCGAACAGCAGCGTGTCGAGCGCATCGCGGATGGCCGTCAGTTGCGAGACGTCGCTAAGATCATATTGCTCATCGACCGAAGCGGGCATCTCGGCAGTCGCCAGCAGGCGCGAGGTACCGTCCTTGCGCAGCACGATGGCGCGCGTTCCGGTCGCCATCAACGTTTCCTTCTGCAGCGGCCGCGGCAGTTCCACGGGTTGCAGACCATCGATGACGATGGCGGCGGCGGCGGCCGTGTTCAGCCTGTCCTCCAGCCAACGCACCCGCATGTTGGCGATCGACGGCACGAAGATCAGCACTTCAGCGACGAGAATGAAGATGATGGTCAGGATGAGCAGCTTGCCGGAAAGACCGCCGAAAATGCCGGTCGGGCGATAGAAACGCGAGCGGCCGAGAGCTTCGGCTCCGTTGCCCCTGCCGGCGTTTCTGTTTTGCCCACTATCCATTGCGGCTGTCCCGCTTTGTTTCAAAGCGACGTTATAATGCGGTATTTAGGTAGATAATAGGAGATTATGACGGTTTTTCCAATCGCTTCTGTTGCGGCACAGGAGATTGGTCATATCAATGGTAGAAAGGGCACGCCCTGCGCACCCTTTCTTCAACGATTGAAACCCTCAGAATTCTTCCCAGTTCTGGGCGCTGCCTGCCGTTGCGGCAGATGGGCTGCCGCCAAAAGCGCGGGCGACATTGCCAAGCATGCGGCGGGCCGGCGACTTCACGGGAACATGCGTATCGGCCCGCGCGGCAACCGGTGCGGCGGCGACGCTGCCACCCACCTTGAAGCGGGCGACGAGGCGGACAAGGCCATTGGCTTCGTCCGAGAGGCGATGCGTGGCGGCCGAAGTTTCCTCGACCATGGCGGCGTTGCGCTGGGTCATCTCGTCCATCTGGTTGACGGCTTTGTTGACTTCGCTGAGGCCGGTCGCCTGTTCGCGCGCAGCCGTTGCAATCGAATGGATGTGGTCGTTGATCTTGAGCACGCGCGTCTCGATCGCCGCAAGTGCCTCGCCGGTCGCCTGCACCAGCTTGACGCCGACCTCGACCTGGTCTCCGGATTTGCCGATCAGCGCCTTGATGTCCTTGGCGGCGGTGGCGGAGCGCTGGGCGAGTTCGCGCACTTCCTGGGCGACGACGGCAAAGCCCTTGCCCGCCTCGCCGGCGCGCGCGGCCTCGACGCCAGCATTCAGCGCCAGGAGGTTGGTCTGGAAG
>JAGWJK010000657.1 GCA_028865845.1 Rhizobiaceae bacterium | reverse complement strand
CAACCTCCAGCCCGATACCGCGACCGGCGCCGGTGACGACCACACTCCGATTTTCGAAAAGCTTCGGATGAAACACTAGGACCTCCCAAAGTCGCGGATTCCGCACCTCAACAATTGCGGAATTTTCACTTTATCATATGATGACGAAAAAACGAAAGAAAGGGAGCGCCACCCATGTTCCTGTCCGGACGCCAGACGGAAATTCTTGAAATAGCCAAGACCGAGGGGCGCGTGCTGGTCGAGGAATTGGCCCTGCGCTTCTCGGTCACGCCACAGACCATCCGCAAGGATCTGAACGACCTCTGCGACGGGCGCGTCCTCTCACGCGTGCATGGCGGCGCCATCTTTCCAGGCGGCACGGAAAACGTCCGATACGAAGCGCGACGCTCGATTGCAGCGCCGGAAAAGCAGGCGATCGGTCGTGCGGCTGCCGGACTGATCCCCAATAACGCCTCGCTTTTCATCAACATCGGCACGACCACCGAAGCCGTGGGCGAGGCGCTCCTCGGTCATCACGAATTGATGGTGATCACCAACAACATCAATGTTGCCAATAAGTTGCGCATCTTCCCATCCATCGAAGTCGTGATCGCCGGCGGCGTCGTTCGCGGCTCGGACGGCGGCATCGTCGGCGAAGCCGCGGTCGATTTCATCCGGCAATTCAAGGTCGACTACGCCGTGATCGGCACCTCGGCGATCGACAGCGACGGCGCGCTTCTGGATTTCGATTTTCGCGAAGTGAAAGTAGCACAGGCTATCATCGCCAATGCACGGCACGTCATCCTGGTGGCCGACAGCACCAAGTTCGAACGCACCGCGCCGGTGCGGATCGGACATCTCTCGCAAGTCCATACGTTCGTGACCGACGAATGTCGCCTCGAATCGATCCGGACGGTCGCCGCCGAGCACGGCGTTCGCCTGGTGGAGACGACGCGCCGGCAGAATTGATACCTCGTCATCTTCAGTCACGAAACGTTCGTTTGACATTCATATTGATTTCGTTTTAGGTAATTTTGTTTTCGATTTTTCCTTTTTCCCAGGCCAGCAAATCTTCTGGAGCGGTGCGTGAGCGAGCAGATCTACGATATCTTCGTCATTGGTGGCGGCATCAACGGCTGCGGTATTGCCCGCGACGCGACCGGGCGCGGCTACAAGGTCGCATTGGCCGAAATGAACGATTTCGCATCCGGCACGTCGTCCGGTGCCACCAAGCTCATCCATGGTGGCCTGCGCTATCTGGAGCATTACGAATTCCGCCTCGTGCGCGAGTCGCTGATGGAGCGCGAAGTGCTGTGGGCGATGGCGCCGCACATCATCTGGCCGCTGCGTTTCGTGTTGCCCTATCACAAGGGCGGCATCCGTCCCGCCTGGCTCATCCGCCTCGGCCTCTTCCTCTACGACCATCTCGGCGGCCGCAAGCTGCTGCCGCCGACGGCAACGCTCAACATGAAGACCGATCCGGCCGGCAAGCCGCTGAAGCCGCTATTCACCAGGGCTTTCGAATATTCCGACGGCTGGGTCGACGATGCGCGCATGGTCGTGCTCAATGCGCGAGATGCCGCCGATCGCGGCGCCACCATCATGCCGCGGACAAAGGTGATTTCCGCGCGTCGCGACGGCGCAACCTGGGCAATCGAGACGCAGGACACCGTCACCGGCGAGAAGTGCATGTTCCAATCGCGCATGCTGGTGAACGCCGCCGGTCCCTGGGTGGATCACGTGCTCTCCGGCGCGGTCGGCAAAAACCAGGTTCACAATGTTCGCCTGGTCCAGGGCAGCCACATCATCGTGCGCAAGAAGTTCGATGACCCCCGCGCCTATTTCTTCCAGAATCCGGATAACCGTATCATTTTCGCCATTCCATACGAACAGGACTTCACCCTGATCGGCACAACGGATCGCGATTACAAGGACGATCCGAAGGACGTAAAGATCTCTGAAGAAGAGACGACTTACCTCTGCAAGGCGGCCAGCGAATATTTCAAGGAGCCGGTCCGGCCGGAAGATATCGTCTGGACCTATTCCGCGGTCCGCCCGCTCTATGATGATGGCGCCTCAAAGGCGCAGGAAGCAACGCGCGACTACGTGCTCAAGGTCGAGGGCGCCGAGGGCCAGGCGCCGCTGCTCAACGTTTTTGGCGGCAAACTCACCACCTATCGCCGGCTGAGCGAGCACGCACTGGAAAAGATCGGCGAAACGATCGGATTGAAGGGCACACCATGGACGGCGAAGAGCTCGCTTCCGGGCGGCGATTTCCCGGTCCGTGGCTACGAGGCCGAGGTCACCAAGCTGAAAGCGCGCTATCCCTTCCTCGCCGACCCGCATGCACGCCGGCTGATCCGCCGCTACGGCACGCGCGCCACGATGATCCTCGGTGAAGCCAAGGCACCGGCCGACCTTGGCCGCCTGTTCGGCAGCGATCTCTACGAAGCCGAGGTGCGATATCTGATGGCGCATGAATGGGCCTATACGGCCGCCGACGTGCTGTGGCGCCGCTCGAAGAAGGGCCTTTACCTGTCGAAGGATGAAGCCGCAGCGCTCGACGATTACATTGCCGGCACCCGGGTGCACGCCTAGTCTTTTGATGCTCAGGGGTCGAGCAGTCTCGGCCCAGGCCCCTCTTCCGCCAGCGTATCGAAAGGATTGCGCAACGGGCAGTGGCTGAGCGAAAGACAGCCGCAGCCGATGCAGCCGTCGAGCTGGTCGCGCAGTCCCTGCAGCCGTTTGATCCGCGCGTCCAATTCCCCCTTCCATTGTGCCGACAGCACCTGCCAATCGGCAGCCGTCGGTGTCCGGCTCTGCGGCAGCGTGTCGAGCGCCTGCTGGATTTCGGCAAGCGGAATGCCGACGCGCTGTGCGACCTTGATCACCGCGACCCGGCGCAGCACTTCGCGGCCATAGCGGCGCTGGTTGCCGCGACTGCGGATGCTCGCGATCAGCCCTTTCTGTTCATAGAAGTGCAGCGCCGAAACCGCGACGCCGCTGCGAGCTGCAACCTCGCCAACGGTCAGCAATTTTGCAAATTGACCGGATTCGATTTTTTGCATGCGAAGCGCCTTGACCTCAACTTTACTTGAGGTTTTATAGCTTCTGCTCCAAAGCGCGTAAAGCAGGAGCAATGCATGAAAGAAACCACCCGGCTGGCAATCCTCTACGGCAGCACCCGCGAGGGCCGGCTATGCGATCGTGTCGTCAATTGGGTCGTCCGCGAGCTGGCGAACGATCCGCTTGTCGAGATCGACCGCATCGATCCGCTCGAATTCGGCCTGCCGGACCGGCACGACGGCAGCCATCCGGCCGTAGAGCCGCTTGCGGTGCGGTTGACGGCAGCCGATGCCTTCATCATCGTCACGCCGGAATACAATCACAGCTTCACCGGCTCGCTCAAATCCGTGCTCGACCTGGTCTACGAGCCCTGGCAGGCCAAGCCCGTCGCCTTCGTCTCCTATGGCGGCATTTCCGGCGGCCTGCGCGCCGTCGAGCAGCTGCGCCTGGTTTTCGCCGAACTGCACGCGGTCACCCTGCGCGACACCGTGAGCTTCGCCAATCCCTGGGGCCGGTTCACTGAGGACGGCGTGCTTCAGGACCCCGGCGACGCGCCGCAATCGCTGCGACGCATGATGGCGCGGCTCCATTGGTGGAGCGACGCGCTGAAGCCAGCCCGCAGGATACACCCCTATCGCAACATCGCCGCCTGACCGGCGTTATCCGTCAAAGCGAATACCGGTTTCCCGTTTCTGGCAGGTGCGGGCAACCGGTCCGG
>JAGWJK010000656.1 GCA_028865845.1 Rhizobiaceae bacterium | reverse complement strand
TCTTGAAGGGCAAACGCGTCAGCTACCTGCGACATCGCGAAACGATGCGTGGTCAGCTTGTCCAGAAGCGGTATCGCGTCGCGCACGCGTTGCAAAACCTCGTCGGCAAAGACATCATGGTTCCAGTGCCATGCGCCGTATATTTCGATGCCCTTCCCGGTGATGCGGTTGACCGGGAGCGAGCCGCTCCAGGTGACGAACGAAAGCCGACCCCTCGCTCGCACCAGCTCCAAGACGACGGGCGGTGCTGCCTCATTGTTGCTGGTATCGAGCGCTGCGTCCACGCCGTAGCCACCGGTCGCGGCGCGTACCTGCTCGATGAGATCCGGTGCACGGGGATCGATCACCAGTTCTGCGCCAAGTTCCTTCGCCAGCGCTGCCCGATAAGGATTGAGTTCCAGAGCGATGACGCGCGCGCCAATTGTGCGAGCGTTTACGATCGCCCCGAGCCCAACCGCTCCGCAACCCGAAATCAGGACCGTATCCTTATCGGTAACCTGCATTCGCTTCATCGCCGTAAAACTCGGACCGAGAGCGCAAATCGCCATTGCAGCGTGGTGGGTTTCGATGTCGTCAGGAATCGGTTGCAGGATGTAATCCGGTTTCAATAGGTACTGAGCATAACAGCCAATGCCAGAAGACGATCCAGTTTCACCCAACAAATCTCGCTGGGAGGTGCAGTGGATGTGTTCCCCGGCCGCACAGGCTGGGCAGACGCCACAACCGGCATGAGGCATGACGATAACGCGGTCACCAACCTTGAGACGCTTCGACTGGGCAGCATCGACGACGACACCGACCGCCTCGTGGCCGAGTTCGCATGACAACGTTCCTGCACGCCATCCCTGCCACTCCGTACACATCGGAGCGACCAGGACCTCGATCTTGACGATGTCGCCGGAGGCTTGCGGCTCTGTTCTCTCCGAAATCTGCGCTTGGCGCGGACCTGTGATTTCTACACAAAGAATGGTCGTTACTCCCGTTTGAAGGATATCTGACAAAGCGGCGGCGGCTCCATTTCCGCAACCGACCTGTCGTTCCCATTTAGAAGCTAGCATCGAGGCCGGCGTCTAGGACTTGTTCAATTCGTAACGTTACGAATAATCCAGAAGAGACATTTGTCAACTCTTAACCCCGGAATTTGAGCGAATTTTGATTGACCCGCGTCTATCGATTTGAAACGTTACGAAACGTGTTTAAACCGCGCATCGTCTCATCATTTGTCCGCCTGAACCAAAGTAGGCAAGTGCCCGCAGGCCGACTGGCCGCTCTCATCGGCGGCCCCTACTTCCTCCTCCTTATGTGGAGGCCCGCTCGATAGCCTCCGGTCGACGACGACCGCAGACTTAGGCTAGAAGTGCTTCTGCTCGTTGTTCGTGAGCAGGAACGGTCTAGCTTGCAACAGTTGGAAACGGCACTCACCTTATCGAGAAAGCTCTGAATCCACCGTCAATGCTGAACTTATACCCGGTTTAGAATCGAGGACCAGTTGCTTCGGAATAAAATCTCGCGACTGAAAATTTAGCCCAGCGGCCACCGTCTCGCGCATCCGGAAGGGACGGGGCGGCAGACACTGTACTCGGCGCTAGGTTCCCGCCCGAGAAGAAATCGACGGGCTCAAAGTTCGATATCAAGCGCGTGAGAACCTTGCTGATTGCGCATGGCCCATGCGGCAGGAGCCGCCAGGAGATATAAAGATATATCTATGTCTCCTGGCCTTTAGCGCGGTGACTTTTTTATATGGCAATGATGGAAATCGAACCGTAGGGCCTGCAAATGTACCGACGGAATCGCCCCACAAACCGCCACAAGGGCATTCGGTGACAGGTTGTCAGATTCGCGTCGACCTTCTAAACGCCGAAGACTAAGGAATTACCTGATCCTTTTGCTCGTCGCCTGATACAATTAACGCCCTGATATAGTCGACGGAACGTTTGGCAAGCACCTTCCAATCCGTCGGATTGTCATGCTCGACGACGAGCACATCGGCGCGCGTCTTGTCGAAGAGCGGATAGAGCATCTTCCAGTCGATGATGCCGTCGCCCGTAGGCGTCCATCCCTCGTCGAGATCGGTTCCTGCGAGCGCCGTATCCTTCAGCTGGATCGTGGTGATGCGATCCGCATACCTCTCCAGCTCCTTGGCCGGATCAGCCCAGCCGCGCGTGACCCATCCGATGTCGATCTCGAAGTCGACCCCAGGCCCTGCCGCCTCTAGAAGAATGTCGATCGGCCGGCTGCGGTCTTCCAGGCGGTGATATTCGAAGTCATGATTGTGCCAAGCGACCTTCAAGCCTTCTTTCTTTGCTGCTTCCGCCCCGACCCTCAGGCTTTCGCCGATACGGCGCCAGCCGTCGACCGTAACGCTGCGCTCGGCAAGTGGAATATAGGGAGGGATCAGCGTTGTGGTTCCGAGGGCATGGGCGTAGTCGAAGAATTTCTTCGGCTCGTTGATCAGCCCGGCGAGCGGCATGTGAATGCCGGAGCAGGCAAGCCCCGCGCCGTCCATGTGCTTGCGAAACTCCACCGTTTTCGTTTCGTATGCGGGAAGCCAGAGCTCAAGAGCATCGTAGCCGATCTCCCCAAGATAGGGCAGATGCTCCTCGATCGGCGGAGAAAGGCGCGAGGAATAAAGCTGGAACGATATGGAATAGCGGGACATGACCTGACCTTGTTTAAGCGGCGAAATTCGTGGGGGCGTCTGCCCTCTTCAGAAGGGCGGCATCTTCTTCGCTTAGTGGCGCCGGACGCTCGACGGTACTGTTTATCGCAACGAATTCGCCGATTTCAGCCGATCGGATAATTGCCAGCAGCACTTCGAGGACGTGCCGAGACAAATCACCCGATGCTCGGGGTGCCCGGCCGCCCTCGGCCGCGACCAAGAGATCGGCAAGCCCGAGGCCGCGATAATTGCTGATCGTCGCGCCCGCCGGCTCCTGCCAATTCAGGTTTCCGAAAACCGTCGCGCCCGTTTCGACAGGATCACGTCCCTTCCCATCGATGAGTGTCAATGAACCGCCAAAATAGTTGGGGTCGGAGATCATCAGAGATGCTTTGGTGCCGTGCAACTCGATTGGGTTGGTGTGGCCGTGGCCCCAATTGTCGTAGCTGACTGAAAAATGGATCTGTGCGCCGGATGCAAACTCCAGCAATGCTTGGCTGGTGGTGGGCGTCGTGACGGGCACGGCCGTGCCCTTGGCAGGGCCTTCGGCGGTGACGTGCCGCTCCTCGAAGAATTGCGTGGCCATCGCGACGACCCGGCGAACGGGACCGAGAAGCGCAACCAGCGCCGTCATATAGTATGGCCCCATATCGAGGACCGGGCCGGCTCCCACCTGGAAATAGGGGAATGGATTGGGATGCCAGTGCTCCATACCATGGTTCATGAAATGCGCGCTTCCACTCTTCACGACGCCGAGCTTGCCCTCATCCACCAGCCGTCGTGCCGCCTGATGCGCGCCTCCGAGGAATGTATCCGGTGCCGATCCGATCAAACGATCATTCTGGCGGGCGACCTCGATCAGATGATCCGCATCTGTCATCGTCAGAGCCAGCGGCTTTTCCGTGTAGGCATGCTTGCCGGCCTTCAGTATGGCCTCCGTCACGGTTGCATGGCTTGCCGGGTTCGTCAGATTGATCACGGCGTCGATGTCCTGACGCTTAAGAAGATCGGCGACGGAGAGGGCCGACAGGCCGTATTGCGTGCCACGCTTTTGCGCCGTTGCCATGTCGACGTCGGAGCAGGCGACGATATGGATCGGCTTGAAGACGGTGGAGAGACGCGCG
>JAGWJK010000655.1 GCA_028865845.1 Rhizobiaceae bacterium | reverse complement strand
AGACTCCAGCGGTCGCCGAGAATTTCGAGCGTCAGATTGATCGGGCAACCGGACCGGTAGAGTGCGTCCATGCAAGTCTCCAAAAACTGCTTGCACTTTGCCATCGGTCGCATTAGCTTTCAACCAATTGCTTTTCGCAACCGGTTTTGATTATGATGCAGATCTCACGAAGGAGGAATCGATGAGAAAGCTTGTGGTCTGGAATCTCATGACGCTCGACGGCTATTTCGAAGGAACAACCCCCTGGCAGCTGGACTTTCACCTGCTTGTCTGGGGCGATGAGCTGGAGCGCTATTCCACTGATCTCGGCAAGGAAGGAGATCTGCTGATCTTCGGCCGCAAGACCTATGAGGGCATGGCCGCTTATTGGCAGACCGCAACGGAAACGCCTGAGATTGCCGCCTACATGAACGGCATCGCCAAGATCGCCGCGTCGCGAACGATGGAGAAGGCCGATTGGAACAATACGCGCGTCGTCCACGACATCGCCGCGGAAGTCGAAAAGCTCAAACAGCAGCCAGGCAAGACCATGTTCGTGTTCGGGAGCGCCGAGGTCGCCGATGTCTTGCTGAAAGCCGGGCTTGTCGATGAAATCCGTCTTTGCCTCGTCCCTTTGGTTCTCGGCGGCGGCAACCCGCATTTCAAGCCAGCCACCGAGCAGCGGCCGATGAAGCTCCTGGAGGCAAAGGCGCTGAAAACCGGCGGCGTGATCCTGCGATACGAGCCAGTGAAAACCGCTTAAGCGGAGAGGTTGCCGAAACGCACGGAATAGATCCGGTCGCGGCCGAGCAGATGGGCGATGAGACTTGCCCGGTCGAAAAGGCCGGCCATGGCCTTGTGACGCAGGTCGAGCCCCCCGGTCATGATGCCAAAGGCAGGCATCAGCAGCCGGCTGCCGTCCGTCGCGAAACAGGGCCGGCGGACCGATTTCTCGCGGCGGCGCACCGTCGCCGAGGGATGCAGGTGGCCGGCGATCTCGCCGGCCTGCAATCCGCTCTTCGGCTCGTGCCGAAAGGTGAGGCCACCGTAAAACATCTCGTCGACGGAACGACCGGGCAGATCGACGGTGCCGTCGGGATCGTGATTGCCGTTGATCCAGATCCACTCACGGCCGCGCGCCATGTTGACGATCAGGCTGCGAAACTCCTCCGGCAGATGCTGCGAGCCGACGCGATCGTGGAAATTGTCGCCGAGCGATACGACAAGCTTCGGATCATAACGGGTGATGACGGCAGCAAGCACAGTCAGCGTCGCCAGCGTATCATAAGGCGGAAGCAGCATGCCGCGACGCGCAAAGGCGGCGCCCTTTTCCAAATGCAGATCGGAAACGACGAGAATACCGGCATCGGGCAGATAAAGCGCGCCGAGCGGATCGCAGACGGCAGCAATGCCGTGAACGACGGTCTCGACACCTGCGGCAGGCGTCAACCCGTTCATCTCTCGCGCCAGCGCCAAGCGGTTCATCACGTCAGTCAATTCCCTCGTTCATGTCACTCCATGGCCTCGCGGATCAGATCGTCGGCCGCTTCCGCCAGCACGACGTCATGCGCCTCGCCCGGTACCGGCACCTTGCCGATTTCCAGCATCACCGGCACGGCGAGCGGCGAAATATGATCCAGCGCCCGGTGGGTAATGTGGCCTCTGATTCGCTTCAGCATATCGCCAAGACGGCCGATGTCCAAAAGCCCTGTTCCGGCATCCTGCCTGGTCGCCTGCATCAGGATGTGATCAGGCTCGTGGCTGCGCAGAACGTCGTAGATCAGATCGGCGGAAACCGTTACCTGCCGGCCGGTCTTTTCCTTGCCGGGATGGCGGCGCTCGATCAAGCCGGCAATCACGGCGCAATTGCGGAAGGTGCGCTTCAAAAGGAAACTTTCGTCGAGCCAGGCTTCGAGATCATCGCCGAGCATATCCTCGTCGAAGAGATCGGAAAGGCTGAGCCGGCCGTTGGCGATCATCAGTCCCATATCCTCCAGGCCCCAGATGCCGAGCGAATAATCGGTCGCGACGAAGCCCATCGGCTTGGCGCCGGCCCGCTCGAGCCGCCGTGTCAGCAGCATGCCGAGCGTCTGGTGCGCCAGCCGACCCTCGAAGGGATAGGCGACCATGTAGGCGCGGCTGCCGCGTGGAAAGGTTTCGATCAGCAACTCGTCGCGCTTCGGCAACATCGACTTTTCTTTCTGGATCTCCAGCCAGTCGCGCACCTGGTCCGGCAGGCGGTGGCGGCGATCGGGGTCGGCGATCATCGTGCGCACCTGATCGGCAAGATAGGTCGACAGCGGAAACTTGCCGCCGGCATAGGAGGGTATTTTCGGATCCATGGAGAAGGCCTGCGAAGCCAGGCACTCGTTTTCGCGGATGCCCTCGAAACGCAGGACCTTGCCGGAAAACAGGAACGTATCGCCGGGAGAGAGCTGCTCCAGAAAATACTCCTCGACCTTGCCGAGCGGCGCGCCGCCACGACCGATGGAGCCGAGCGCGTTACGCTTCACCAGGCGAATATTCAGCATCGCCTCCTCGACGATGGTGCCGAGGTTCAAGCGGTATTGCTGCGCGACCTGCGGGTTGGAGACCCGCCACCGTCCATCGGCCGTCTTGCGGATACGGGCATAACGCTCATAGGTTCTGAGCGCATAGCCGCCGGTGGCGACGAAATCGACGATGCGCTCGAAAGTCTCCCAGGAAAGATCGGCATAGGGCGAGGCGCTGCGAACTTCGTCATAAAGTTCCAGCATGTCGAAGGGCTCGGCGCAGGCCATGCCGAGGACATGCTGGGCGAGTACGTCGAGCGCGCCGGCCCCGACCGGCGGCGTATCCTGGGCGCCGACATAGTTGGCATCCAGCGCGGCCTGACATTCCATCACCTCGAAACGGTTGGCCGGCACCAGGATCGCCTTGGAAGGCTCGTCCATGCGGTGATTGGCGCGGCCGATGCGCTGGGCAAGGCGGCTCGCCCCTTTCGGCGCGCCGACATGGATGACCAGATCGACGTCGCCCCAGTCGATGCCGAGGTCCAGCGTCGAAGTCGCGACCACGGCACGCAGCTTATTAGCGGCCATCGCCGCCTCGACCTTCCGGCGCTGGCCGACATCAAGCGAGCCATGATGCAGCGCGATCGGCAGGTTATCGTCGTTTGCCGTCCAGAGCTCCTGGAACAGCATCTCGGCCTGAGAACGCGTATTGACGAAAAGCAGCGTCGTCTGGTGGGCCTTCAACTCGCGATAGATATCCGGGATGGCATATTTGGCGGAATGGCCGGACCAGGGGATGCGTTCGTCGGTCGCGAGAATGGAGATGTCCGGCTTCGCGCCTCCGTCGACGGTGACCAGGCCGGCATGCCGGTCCTCGCCTTCCTCTTGTGCCACCAGCCACTTCTGCAGGTCCATCGGCTCAGCCACCGTCGCCGAAAGGCCGATGGTCTGGACATGCGGAGCGAGTTTGCGGATACGCGCCAGCCCGAGCGAAAGCATATGACCGCGCTTCGAGGTGACCAGCGAATGCAGTTCGTCGAGGACGATATATCTCAGGTCCTTGAAGAAGCGTTCCGCCTCGCTGTTAGCCAGCAGCAACGCAACCTGTTCCGGGGTCGTGAGCAGGATGTCCGGCGGATTGAGCTTCTGGCGCTGGCGCTTGCCGCTCGGCGTGTCGCCGGTACGGTTTTCCACGGTCACCGGCAGGCCCATTTCCGTGACCGGTTTCATCAGGTTGCGCTCGATATCGACGGCGAGCGCTTTCAGCGGCGAGATATACAGCGTGTGGATGCCGGTGAAGGCCGAGCCCGGCGGGAT
>JAGWJK010000654.1 GCA_028865845.1 Rhizobiaceae bacterium | reverse complement strand
CATTGAGGCCCCGCGCCATGAACGGCAGCGACAGCATGGAGAGAACGATGATCGGCCCGGCGGCCGAGACCTTCATCCATGTGGCGCCGGCAAGCGATCCCATGCTCCAGAACGTCAGATCGCGCAGCTGCCTGTCGTCGGCCATGTAAATCAGCACGCCCGTCGCGGCGAGCGCCAGTGAACCGAGCGCGATGCCGGCAAGCAGCATGGTCGCGACAGAGGTCTGTCCGTGCCTCGTCGCCACCTTGTAGAGGATCATCGTCGTCGCAAGACCGCCGACGAAAGCGGCGATCGGCAGGGAATATATGCCGAGAGCCTGGACAAGGGGCGCAAGCAGACCGCCGCCGAGCACGATCATCAAGACCGCGCCGAGGCTGGAGCCGGCCGAAACGCCGATGAGACCGGGGTCGGCGAGCGGATTGCGAAACAGGCCTTGCATCACCGCGCCGGACACCGCCAGACCGCCGCCGATCAGGAAGCCGAGGACGGCACGGGGCAGGCGGATGTCGAAGATGATGATGCGATCCCGGGCGCTGAGCGCATTCTCTGCGCCGGCGCCCGTCATGCTCCTGACGACATCGACGATCGACGCATCCGAGGCGCCCGTGGTAATCGAGAAGGCAAAGGCAAGGATGGTGGCGATGACGAGGCCGGCGATCACGACCACCGCGAGCGCCGTCCGGTCACCCTGGCGATGGTGGCTCTTGCTGTGCGGAATGCGCTTCAATGCCGGCACGACCTCGTTCAGCGCCACCTCAACCTCCGTAGATCGCCGCGTTCAGTTCGCGAACGGCGCTCGCCGTACGCGGACCGAAACCGAGGAGCTGCAGGCCGTCCATGCGGATGATCGCCTTATGGCTGGCTGCCGGCGTGAGCGAAATAGCCGGCTGCTTCAGGAGATCGTCGTCCTTCATCGACAGCGGGCCTTCGCGATCCATGATCAGGATCACATCGGGCTTCGCTTCGATGATCGCCTCGTCAGTCAGTGGCTTGTAGCCGGAAAAACTGCCGACGGCGTTGACGGCGCCGGCAAGCTTGATAATGCCGTCGGCTGCGGTGTTGCTGCCGGAGGCGAGGATCTTGCCGTTCTGGTTGCTGAGAACGAAGAGTACGCGCTTGCGGTCAGCCTCCGGTCGCTTCTCGGCATCGGTGATGGCTGTATCGAGGTCAGCCGCAACCTTGTCTTCCAGCGCCTTGGCCTTGTCGGGCACGCCGAGCAGCGAACCAACGACGTCGATCCTCTTCAGAATGCCGTCGCGATCATAGCTCTGCGGCACGGTTTCGAAAGGCACGCTGGCATTGTGCAGCACGGCGAGCGCCTCCGGCGGCCCGGAGCCGTCGACGGCGATGATCGCCGTCGGGTTGACGGCGAGAATGCCTTCCGGCGACAGGGCTCGCATGTAGCCGACATTCGGGAGCTTCGTTGCCGCTTCCGGATACATGCTGGTGGAATCGCGGGCGATCAGCCGGTTTTCCTCGCCGAGCGCATAGATGATCTCGGTGACGTCGCCGCCGATCGAAACGAGGCGGGAGGTATCGATCTTCGGTGCCTCGGCCGCATGGGCGTGTTCGACCAGGCTGAAATTGCCCTTGATCGGACTGACGGGCGCGAGCGGCAGGGCCATGACTAGTGCGGTGAGCGCGATTTCCCACGGCTTGATGCGATTGAAATTCCTCGGCATCCTCATGGTATACTCCTTAAGCTGCGACGCTGGCGTCGGCCTTCGGCAGGTTTTCGATGATGGCGCGCCAATCGGTGCGTTCGTCGAAGCCTTCCTTCCGCTTGCCGAAGAACTGGATGATCATTTCGCCCTTGGCATTGTAGGCTTCGAGCGAGGTGACGTGGCCGTCCTTGGTCGGCTTGCGGACGGCCCATGCCTCGGCGATGTGATCCTGGCGCAGATGCAGATGGAAGGTCGGGTCCATGATGTTGATCCATGGACCCATGGCCTGGACGTTGAAGATCGGGCCGGAATGGATCTGCACGATGCCGTCATTGGCGACAAAGACCATGATCGGCAGTCCCTCGCGGACCGAAGCATGCATCATCTCGGCAACGGCGCCGGTTTCCAGCTTCCAGGCGTAATCGTCGCCGACCGTGCGGATTGCCGCCTGCCGGCCGATCTTGAGCTTCTTCAGCATGCCGAAGAATTCATGCGTGTCGGTCATCCGGCTCCAATGATCGCGCAGCTCGTCACGCGTGACGTCGCCATCGATATCGCCGTTACTGTAGCCCGAGCGATCCTCCGCGAACTCCTGCGACTGATTGTCCAGGCGCAGTTCCGACACCATGGCGTGGTAGGCGTCGACGTCGGACTCAGGACGCAGGTGCACCTTGTGCACGGCGTCACCGGCCTTGTCGAAGAACTGCAGGCTGAGGCGCTTCTGATCGCCGTCCGTCTTTGTTACCGCGAAGGCGTGAACCCAGCGCGAGGGGAAGATGCGCAGGTCGATGTTTTCCCCGAGCACGATGGCGGATTGCTTGCCGGCCTTGATGTTCTCGTAGACACCGATCTTTTCATGCACGGCGCTTTCGTTGCGCGAGAGCGCCATGACTTCGCCGAACGAGGCGATGCGATCCAGGAAGCGATTGGCATCCGCATCGATGCGGGTTGCCGAAATGCCGACTTCGGCGGCCACCAGGGCGGCTTCTGACACGCCCAATTGAGCGGCGATATCGCGCTCGCGCATCTTCGGATTCTCGGCGCGGAAAGCGCGGATTTCGATGGGCGTCGGTCTGGTCGTTTCGGTCATCTGCTATGCCTATTTGTTGAGAATGAGTTTGCCCTGGCGCGTTATCTTCATCCGATAGATGACGCCTTCGTGCCTGATCATGATTTCTGTCTGACCACGAAAAATATCCGTGCTCTCGACCATTCGGACATGCGGCGCTGCCAAGGGCGGCACCGGTGGTTTCGGGGGTTTCTCAGCAATCATCCTGCTTGGTTTTGCCTGAAAATTCATAGGGAGACCGGCTCTCCACCAGTCAGATTTATCTTGACTCACATACTCATGGTTTTCTAAACACGCAATAGAAGACTGCAAGAGTCAAGTTTAAAAATTTGAGGCGGTTCACCCAAGGGGAGTGAGTTCCGCCGGCAGAAATTCAGGAGAGATTATCGATGTTGACGAAGACTGTTCTGGCCTTGGCAGCCTGTGGCCTGTTTGCCGTTGGTTCCTGTGTTCCGGCATTTGCCGAGGATGCTACGCCGGCAGCGGCTCCAGCCGCCAGTGCGCAGAAGCTCAACGTCGAACTCAATTCGCTGGCGCCATCGCAGAAGGGCTGCATGATGACCTTCGTCGCCGAAAACGACATGGCGACGCCGATCACCAAGA
This sequence comes from Rhizobiaceae bacterium, assembly GCA_028865845.1. GTDB lineage: Bacteria > Pseudomonadota > Alphaproteobacteria > Rhizobiales > Rhizobiaceae > Rhizobium. Next base: position 454 of record JAGWJK010000654.1, on the reverse strand, counting down.
TTTCCTTCGAGCTGGCCTTCTTCAACGACAAGAACGCGGTCGATCGTATCACCGTGCTCGATTTCCGCGATCTGCCGATCGGCAAGAAGCGCGTGCGGCAGTTCGATATGCCGGCTGTGAAGTGCGAGAGCGTAACCCGGATCATCATCAACGATACACCGGTTTGCGAGGGACCGGCTGTGAGCGATTGCAAGGCTGCCTTGACGACCCGCTCGCAGCTCTCCGTCCCGTTTGAAGGCTGAGACGATGGCGCCGAGCGCGGTCAAGTTATCGATCGAAAGGCGGCGCGCCGGAGGTGGCGTGAACGACAACAAGCCAGGTCTGATACCAGGCCACGAACTCACCGGTCTCGACGACATGCCCCGTCCGCCGACCGCCGAGGCCGTAGCTCACTATAGCCGCTTCACCCAGATCGATTCCTTTCCCGCGCATCCGGACGAACCCGCCAAGGACA
>JAGWJK010000653.1 GCA_028865845.1 Rhizobiaceae bacterium | reverse complement strand
AACAGGGAGTAATGGCATTCATGGAGGAGAAAGATCTTCACGGCCGCGTTCAATCCGTCGAGCGCGCCATGATGTTGCTGGAGGTTCTCGGGGAGGACGATGAGGGCAATCGGCTGACCGACCTTGTCAGCCGAACCGGGCTTGCACCATCGACGGTGCACCGCATCCTGACGACGCTGGAGCAGCGACAGTTCATTCAATTCAATCCGACCGATCGGCTTTGGCACATCGGTCGCCAGACCTTCGCCATCGGCTCCGCCTTTGCCCGCCAGCGCAGCTTTGTGGCGCCGGCCCTGCCGTTCCTGCGGCGCCTGCGCGACCAGACACACGAGACAGCCAACCTCGGTGTCGTGGAGGACGGCGAGGTGGTGCTGATCAATCAGGTCGAAAGCCGCGAAATCGCACGCGCCATCAATCGCGTCGGCGGTCGTGTGCCTATGCCGGCGTCGGGCATGGGCAAGGCGGTGCTTGCGTCTTATGCGCAGGAGGATGTGGCCGGGTTGCTCTCACGATCCGGCTTGCGACGCTTCACCCGCAATACGCTGACGCGTCGCGCAGCGGTCGAAATTCAACTGGAGGAAATCCGCCAAAACGGATATGCCGTCGACGATGAGGAGTTCGTCACCGGCCTGCGCTGCATCGCTGCCGCGGTCTATAATTACCAAGGCGAAAGCGTCTGCGCGATTTCGGTGTCGGGCCTGCCGTCGCGCATTCCGATAGAGCGTGTTCCGGCACTCGGGCGGCTCGTGGCCGAGACCGCGCGCGAATTGACGGCTGCCCTCGGCGGAGCGATGCCGCGATAGATGAAGTATCTGTCAGAACGGATTGAGAATAAAAAGCAAAGTGAGGAGGTGATGAGGGCAATTCCGCGCCACTTCCTTGCTTTGTAAAAAGCATAAATAGACCCCGTTTTGGGCCGCTGGTATTCCTGCGGAGCGGCACTTAGCTCCAGAACTCCAGTCTCTGAAAGCTCTACATTCAGCAGCAAGTGCCACCAAACGTCGGTCGTTGCAAAATCGAATAGCCTAAATGGCCGTTTTTGGCTTAGTGCCGACGTTGAAGAGCATTGGGCGCGGACTCAATCGAGCTTCTCGCCAAGCCACGAGATTGTATTGCGTGCTGCCTCCAACGCAGCCTCGTAGTCCTGGAATCTTTGCTCGGAGTAATAGCCAACGGGATACCAGCCCCTCCCGTCTTCGGGTTCCCGCCGATATTCTTCGAACCCGTAGCTGCCATCGGGACGAACGAACACGTCGACGCAGATGTTTTCGCCGGGTTGATTGATCGAGCGCATCACCTTGTTGATATGGGCCATGGCGGTCTCCTCAATGAGGACCGCATCATGGTCTATAGCTTGGCAATAGCAAGTTTGCCGAGACTGCCGGAGCTGAAGCTGCCGTCATCTAGCAGAAACGGTTGGTGGCCCTTGCTACATAATCCCGTAAAAGCTGCTTAAACCTTTGGGGAAGCGGACGGACCTTCCGAAGGTCCGTCCGCTTGTCGCTAGTCGGAGACTTATCTTCCCCAATCGACCACGACGACTTCGTGATCCAGCACATCGCCGATTTCGATGACGAGTTCGTCGCCCTCGGATTTCGGCGTGACTTTCCGGCCGCTGACCCGCAGTGACACGTTGGCGGATTGTGCGCGGTCCTTGCGCAGTCGAACGCTCACCGGACCGATCGGCAGCAACTCGCTCTGGCGGCCGGGCACGCGGGACGTCAGGATGCGGTTGTTGAGATGAACGATCTGCCGGTTATCCTGACTGTAGAGCGTTGCCGTAACGAAGCCGTGCGTGCCTTCGAGGCTGAGCAGCGAATGCTCGCCGAGCATCCAGCGGGCGGCGTTGGCAATCAGCTTGGCGTGCTCGAACTGTTCGTCCCGGGCATAGCAGCGATCAAGGTCCGCGACGAACCAGACGAACTTGCCGCCATTCTTCGTCTCGCGCACGGTAATGGCCGGCAGATCGGAATAGGGCTGGCGCATCCAAGAGGTCTCCGGCGGATAGATCGGAAAATCCGGAATGTAGGTTGCCAACACCGTCACATCGTCGTCGACACTGACCACCGGCAGATAGCCGCCGAAGGGCAGGGTGTCGGTTCCGTCAAGGCCCGCGAGCACGGGATGGCGCGTGCCATCCGCCGCTGGTGCCGTCTTGTCCTTGGGGCCGTGGACCTTGGCGCGAAGCTCGGGAGACAGGCGCAGATAAGTGTGGCGGGAACTTGTCTCGATATCCGGATTGGCCGCATCCTGTGCACCGCGGCTGCCGCCCTTGGCGTGGACGCCGAAGAGTTTCGCCAGCGCGAAATCGGCGCGCTTGTCGCCATATTCGCTGTAGAGGCTCGCTTCGGACGAGGCGATCACCGATCCACCCTGCGCGGCAAAGGCTTCGACCGCGGCAACCTGCGCATCCGACATGGCCGCGAGGTTCGGCAGGATCAGCACGCCGAAGCGGCCGGCCGCCTTGCCGATATCGTCCGCGTGGACGGGAAGGTAGGTGATGCCAGCCCGATCAAGCGCCCGCGTCGTGCCGCGGTAGGGGTTCATCGTGCGGTCGTTGGCTTTGTCCTGACCGTGGAAATCGTGATTGTCCTGCGACCAGACGACGCCCACATCGGCCTGCGGCTTGCGATTGACGAGGATATCCTGGTTGGCCTCGTGCCAGGTGAAGATCGGCTCGGCGGTGTTGTACTGACGCCGGTCTTCGTGCAGCGAACCGATATGGTGCCACCAAGGCTGGATGCCGCCGGCGAAAGCGGAGGACGACCAAAGGCGAACCTCGGCGGGCGGCATGCTGGCAAGACGGAAAGCGGGGGAGCCGAGCTGATATTGTGGCGTGCTTTCGGGAATGAGCTTGTCCCAGCCGCCGACTTCGTGCAGCCGCTTGCCGGCTTCGGTATTGTCCTCGAAACCATCGATCGTGTTGCGGCGCTGATGGTCGAGCATGACGATCGGGCTGCGGGCGAGGATCGACGGCAGGTCGATGAAGCGGTTGCTGTTGTTCAGCACGTCGCCGCTGATCATGCCCATCCAGGCGCAATGTTCGCCGCCTGCCTTGGTCGTGACCTTATTGTTGAATTCCCAGAGGTCCGTGCGCCGCTTGTAGTTCCAGCGGATCCAGAGGCGGTAGTTTTCATCGGCCCAATCATGACGGCGCGGCAGCTCGACGCCGGACCATTCGCGGAACTGCTTCGTGCAGTGCTGGCAGTAGCAGATGTTCTTGCGGGGAATGCCCGCCCAGCTGTTGTCGGCAAAGCCGTCGGGCTGGCTGCGGCCGATGATCTCCTCCATGATTTTGGGGAGGTATTCGCTGTAATAGGGCGAGTTGATGCAGGTGACGTATTTGTCGGCCTGACGATAGGGCTTGCCGTCAATGTCGATGCAGATCCAGTCCGGATGGGCGCGATAGAAGTCCTCGGCGACCCGGTTCGAATCCATGCGGGCGATGACCTTGAGCCCTTCTTCGCGGGCTGCCTTGACGATTTCGCCATAGAGATCGCGGTCGCCGAGCGTCTCGGCGCGGTGATGCAGCGGAAACGCTGAAGGATAATAGGCGACAATGCCGCCGGCATTGATGATCACGCCCTGGACGCGCGTCTTGCGCCAATGCTCCCGCCACCATTGCTCGTCATAGCGCGCCGGGTCGATTTCGACGAGATTCGTCTGGGCCCAGCGCAGCGTGGTCTTGTACCAGGGTTCCAATGCCATGGATTTCACTCACTCATGTCTCGGTTGATCTGCGTCGCCAAATTAGGAGGTTTCCGTCGGCAGTTGTCAGGCTTTGCGCGAGAA
>JAGWJK010000652.1 GCA_028865845.1 Rhizobiaceae bacterium | reverse complement strand
AGCAATTCGCGGATTTCGGAGGCGCGCATACGGCTCGAGCGCGTCGCAAAGATATTTTCCCAATTCAACACGGGGCTTCCTCGTAATTTTTGGTCTTTGTATCACAAGATCACGCAACAAACGATAAGTCAATAATGCTGACCTAATTTGTTTGTAATGGTGACAAACTCAAGAAGATTTCTAGTCGAAGGGATTGAGAACTGCGACCGGGAAGGCCGCAAAATCCCTAACATTACGCGTCACGACCGTCATGTTGATCGTTGGGCTTGTCTCTCTTTCCCAATCTGATCACTTAGCGCCTCGTCGCGAGCACATCTTCAGCATTGACTTTATTCGAGGCGAACGATCTTTCGGGAAAGTATCTGGCGTAGACCTCCTGTGACCGAGGCGGTCATCGTCAAAAGGTGGCCGAAAATGCAAAAACGGAACCAAGCGATGATCGAAGATCCCACTTCATCCTTCTACGACGACAATGCCGCCGTTTATGCCGCGCGTGATCGCAGGCTGCCGCAACGTCGGATCGAGGCCTTCCTGGAGGAACTTCCCGCCGGCGCGTCCGTCCTTGAGCTTGGCTGCGGCGGTGGTCAGGATGCAGCCTACATGCTCTCTCGCGGCTTCGACGTCACGCCCACCGATGGTTCGCCGGAGCTCGCCAAGCAAGCGGAGAAGCTTCTCGGCAGACCGGTTCGAATCTTGCGGTTCGAGACGCTGGACGCCGATGCGGCCTATGACGGCGTCTGGGCCGAGGCAAGCCTCCTGCACGTGCCGCGCTCCATCCTGCCGGATGTGCTGACACGAGTCAGGCACGCGCTGAAAGAGGGAGGCATCTTCCACGCCAGCTTCAAGGCCGGCGACGCGGAGGGACATGACACATTTGGTCGTTACTACAATTATCCCTCGTCCGCCTGGCTGACGGACAGGCTTATTGCGGCCGGCTGGAACGACATCTCCATAACCGAGGCCGACGGCGGCGGGTTCGACGGCAAGCCGACGAGATGGCTGTTTGCAAGGGCAAGAAAATAGAAAGGCCGGAGCTTTCGCCCCGGCCCTCCATTCCGGCAATGCCGAAATCGCTTAGTTGACGGCCTTGTCGACCAGCTTGTTCTTGCCGATCCAGGGCATCATGCCGCGCAGCTTGGCGCCGACTTCTTCGATCTGGTGGCTGTCGTTGTTGCGGCGGATACCCTTGAAGCGGGCAGCGCCCGAACGGTATTCCTGCATCCACTCCGAGGTGAACTTGCCGGTCTGGATGTCCTTCAGGACGCGCTTCATTTCAGCCTTGGTTTCAGCCGTGATGATGCGCGGACCGGAGACGTATTCGCCCCACTCGGCCGTGTTGGAGATCGAGTAGTTCATGTTGGCGATGCCGCCTTCATAGATCAGGTCGACGATGAGCTTCACTTCGTGCAGGCACTCGAAATAGGCCATTTCCGGAGCGTAGCCGGCTTCGACCAGGGTTTCGAAACCAGCGCGGATCAGCTCGACGAGACCACCGCAGAGAACGACCTGTTCGCCGAAAAGGTCGGTTTCGCACTCTTCGCGGAAGTTGGTTTCGATGATGCCCGAACGGCCGCCGCCGACGCCGCAGGCGTAGGAGAGAGCGAGTTCAAGGGCGTTGCCCGAAGCGTTCTGGTGAACGGCAACGAGGCAGGGAACGCCGCCGCCCTTCTGGTATTCGCCGCGAACGGTGTGGCCGGGACCCTTCGGAGCGATCATGACGACGTCGACAGAAGCCTTCGGCTCGATGAGGCCGAAGTGAACGTTGAGGCCGTGTGCGAAAGCGATCGCAGCGCCGTCACGGATGTTCGGAGCGATATCAGCCTTGTAGATGTCGGCCTGGAGTTCGTCCGGGGTCGCCATCATCATCAGGTCGGCCCAGGCGGCAGCTTCGGCAACGGTCATGACCTTGAAGCCGTCGGCTTCAGCCTTCTTGACGGTCGGCGAACCGGCCTTGAGGGCGATCGCAACATTCTGCGCGCCGCTATCCTTCAGGTTCAGCGCATGGGCACGGCCCTGCGAACCGTAGCCGATGACGGCGACCTTCTTCGACTTGATGAGATTGAGATCGGCATCACGATCGTAATAGACGCGCATTGATTTGTCCTTCCCTTTGCTTGTCTGGGTAAACACTTGCTTTCGCATCACCCCGCCCGAAAACCGCTTGCATCTTTCGCGTCACGGATCTCGGTTCGGGATCATGCGTCCTTCTCAGACGGTCGCGACTGCTTCCGCCAAAACCTTTTCCGTGCCGTAGAGCCGAAGAAAAGCCGTCACCGCCTTCTCCGCCTGCCGGCTGGTATCCTTCAAACCCGGTTCGCCGAGCAGCATGCGCACGTGCAGATCCGAAACGATCAGTCCGTAGAGCGTGTGATAGGCTTCGTCGGCATCCGTGAAGCGCAGCAGCCCTGCCCGCTTGCCGGCATCGATGAGACCACTTGCACGACGATCGATCTGCCGGCGGCCGCGCTCCAGCAAAAGCTTGCCGAGCTTCGAGCCGTCGCGGTTGGACTGGCCGATCGCCAGCCGGTTCAGCGCCAGCGATACGTCGCCGGCCAGAACTTCCAAGAGGTCGCGTGCGAAGATGACGAGATGGTCGTGCAGGCTTGCCGTCGTCAGCCGCTCGCCGTTGCGTTCGAAGGTGCGCACCTTGCTGGCCTGGTAGGCGATCATCGCCGACAGCAGCCCGTCACGGTCGCCGAACCACTTATAGAGACTTTCCTTGGAGCAATTGGCGGCGCGGGCAACACCCGAGGTCGTCAACGCCTTCTCGCCGCCGTCGACGAGCAGGCGCAAGGCCTGCTCAAGAACGGCGTTTTGGCGCGGCGAAAACTCGCTCGACTGTCCTGCTTCGCTCAGCACGATGGCTACTCCCAAATGCGTACCGTACGGTACGGTTCGTGGCGCGTTATGAAGCAGCGTGATGCAGGCGTCAAGCGGAAATCGTTGCTGCGCTGCGTCAAAAAGCAGGCGTAATCTATTCCGCCGCAATCGAATTGCGCATGCCTTCCACGTCCTTCAGCGGTGGCAGGCCGTAGAGGCGGCTATATTCGCGACTGAACTGCGACGGGCTCTGATAGCCGACGCGATGGCCCGCGGTGCCGACGTCGAGCCGCTCGACGATCATCAGCCGGCGGGCCTCGTGCAGGCGCAACTGCTTCTGATATTGCATCGGCGTCATGGCGGTGACGTTCTTGAAATGATGATGCAGGGACGAAACGCTCATGCCGACGCGGTCCGCAAGCTCCTCGATCCTTAGCGGTTGGACGAAATTGCCTTTGATCCAGGTCACCGCCCGCGCCACCTTGTTGCTCTGGCTTTCGGAGACGGCGATCTGCAGCAGTCTCGGCCCATCCGGACCGGTCAGCAGACGATAGAGGATCTCCTGCTCGATCAGCGGTGCCATTGCCGCGATATCGTCAGGCCGGTCGAGCAATCGCAGCAGCCGCAGCGAAGCGTCGAGCAATTCCGGCGAGGCCGCATTGACTGCAAGTCCCCGCATGGCCTCGGCAGTCACGGCCTGTCGGGGGACGCTGACCCGCGACAGCAGCTCGTTCAGGCGCTCTGCTTCCAGCGTCATGGCAAAACAGAGATAGGGTGAATCGCTGCCCGCGTCCGTCACCTGCGTCGACACCGGCAGATCGAGCGCAGTCAGCACATAGTGGCCGGCGCCGTAGCGGAAGGTCTCGGCGCCGACGGTCAGGCTTTTGCGTCCCTGTACAACCAGCGCGTAGGCCGGCCTGTACGCTCCATGCTGCAACGGCGTGGAAATCGACTGCCGGAAGAGCGTCACGCT
>JAGWJK010000004.1 GCA_028865845.1 Rhizobiaceae bacterium | reverse complement strand
CATGGCGATGCGGTATTTGCCGCCATATTGATCGTCGCCGCGGCCGCTTGCCGACAGCGCAAAAGTACCATTGTTCAGGATGGTCTGCAGCCGCAGCCGCGCCGCGCCCGCCTTCTGCCGTTCCCCGGCGCATTGCGACGGATCGCTGTTCGGCACATCGATATCGGCGAGGCGGATCTTGATCCCGTCCTGCCAGAACGTATTGCCGTCAACGACGCAGTTGATGCCGGGACCGTTGCCGCAAAGCCCGAAACGCTCGCCGTCCGGCGCCGGGGAGGCAGCGGTCTGAGACCGCTGGACCGGCAAGGAGACAGGGATGGCATTGGGCGGGATCGGCTGATCGGAGGTGACGCGCTCCGCAGGCCGTTCGGGAACGATGCTTGCCGTCATCACCGGTTTGGGCTTTGGTTTGACTGCGACCGGTGGCTGCTCCGCCGTGTCGTGCCGCGTGCCGGCAACTCCGGCATAAGCCATAACGGATGATGGTATGGTGCCGCGATGCTGATAGGCATAGATGCCGGCAACAGCGGCAACGCCGACCACGCCCCATAGCCAGATGGAATTGCCCGTCTTGGGCTGAGGTTTGCGCCGAGTGCGCCTCTTTGCTTTCGCCATTGGTGTCATCCCTCGATTCCGGGGGATTATTGCCGAGATTTCTTACCGATCCGTTGGCCTGACGATCGATACGGGAACGACGGCCTCCGATTATTTCGAGGCGCCCGTGCCCGGTTTGAGCTTGACCGCCATGGTCACCTGGCCGCGCACCATCAGCCTTGGCCCGCGTCCGTCGATGTTGGCGATATCGGCATTGCTGGAAAGACCGCTGATTTCACAGGCATCGGCGATGGTATCGAGCAGGGCAGCGCAGTTGCTGGCCGCGATGCGGTAGAAGGATTTGATCGCGTCCTGCTGCTGCTTTTCGTTGTCGCCATCCGTCATCGGAATAGACAGCGATATCCCCGATTGAACCGAAATATAGCCCTCGGGAAGCTGGTTGGGGTTGCGCAGCGGCAATGCCGGGAAGGATTGTGAAAAGGCCGGCAGCGCCGTCCCGAGCAGGAGAATGGCTGTCGTCGTTGAAATGAAGCGCGTATTCATAAGGTAGCCTCCGTTTGGACATTTTATCGCAGGCAGGAATGAACGCATGATGATTGCGTAACTTAAAATTGTACCATCGGGGTGGATTTTAGATATTTTCCAGCCTGGCTGGTGAGGAACGCGCCGCAGTACCCCATATATTACATAGATGAAAACCTTCCTTGCCAAGCCCTCGTACGGGGAGCATTATTGCCGCGGTATAATCGGTTAAGAACTCAGCTGCGGCGAAAGTGCCTGCATGCTTCTTGCCTGATCTACGGGGCGGCGCGCATGTTGGAAACTTCCATACATCCTCTTGATTTACCTCTGTTTTCAGACGATCTCGATCGTCTCCAGCTGGTATTGGAAGCCGTTTGCCTGGACCGTGGCCTCGACTATCGAAGTCTTGAGGCCGAACGTCTCGGCGCGCTGATCATCCAGCTTTACCGCCAGGGCGTGAAGGAAGACGCGAAGCTTCTCGCGCTAGCCAGAGCCTATCTCTGATATTCCCAGATTTGTTGTAGGCGATCAAGGTTCCGAACTGATTTCACATAGCTGCAATGATGCTTTGTGACTGCTCGAATCGTAATTGACGCCTTATATTTGCTGCATCGCACAAACAGAGTCGATTTTCGGCCTCGTCGCTCCCGAGTGAGTGATGTGCGATCGACGCCTGCCAAACAAAACCAACAAGGGTGGGCGCGGATAATTTGAAAGGTCTAGGATGAATTTCAAAGTTCCGAGCCGGCTTCGCCGATTGCTCGTCGACTCCGTCGAGTTGCCCCAACTCAAATTCCCGATCACACGCCCGCGTTCGCAGCCGGCCCGCCGTCGCGTACCGACGCGTCTGGTGCCGCAGCGCCTGACGGAGATATTGTGGTTCGGGCGCAATCCCGGCGATCTCAGGATGCTGGAATACGTACCACCAGGCGTCGAAGGCCCGATGCCTCTCGTCGTCGTCCTGCACGGCTGCTATCAGAATGCCGAGGATTTCGATCGTGCCAGTGGCTGGAGCGCCCTTGCGCGTTTGCATGGTTTTGCCGTGCTCTATGCCGAACAGAAACCGTCCAACAACGCCAACCTCTGCTTCAACTGGTTCCGCCCGAGCATGGTCACGCGCGACCGCGGAGAGCTTGGTTCGATCAGGGAGATGATCGATTTTAGCTGTCGCGTGCACGATATTGCCGCAAGCAGGATTTTCGTCATGGGCTTGTCGGCAGGCGGCGCCATGGCCTCTGCTTTGCTCGCCAATTATCCGGAACTGTTTGCAGCCGGTGCCATCATCGGCGGACTTCCGTTCGGAGCTGCTCGCGATGCCTTGAGCGCGTTGGATGTGATGAATAGGGCCGCTGTGCGTCCGGCGGAAAAATGGGCGGATTTCGTCCGCGAGGCTTCGCCGGATACCACGAGATTTCCCCCGGTTTCCATCTGGCATGGCGTCGATGACGATGTCGTTGCCTATGGCAATGCCGAGGCTTCCGTCGCGCAGTGGCTTGCTGTTCACGAACGTCCGCAGACGAAGGGACGCTTGCGCCTCTTTGAAGGCGGCGAGCGGCGCGAATGGCGCAACGAGGCCGGCGAGGCGATACTGGAGCTGGTGACGTTGCACGATTTCGGCCATGGCCTGCCCACTGGCCCTGCACCGGAGGGTCGCGAATCGGCCAATGAAGCCGAGCGCTTCATGCTGCCCTCGACGATTTCCGCCCCGGAAAAACTCGTCCATGCGTGGAATTTGACGAATTAATCGTCGTTGGTGGCGTTCAGGTTCTCCGGACGAATGCCACCGTCTTCTTCCCAATGCTTGAAGCGAATGCCGGCGCCACCGGCTTCGCTGTTGCCGCTGGCGATGAACAGGATGCCGCGGGCTTCGAGCGTGGCGCGCACGGCGGCAAGCGCTTTGGCGTCCGCCGAGCTGACATCGGTTTCGAGCGCTTCGATCGAGGCGAGGGGTTGTTTGCTTTCGGCGGCAAGCGCCTCCGCCGTCAGTCCGAGCATGGCGCGTGCGCCGCGTATCTGTGCTGATGTGATCATGTCGGAAATGTAGCGCATAAGCCTGGAAATCAAAACTGATTTTCCACAACAAATCCCTGTCAGGCTTCGCTTGTCGCCGTTGCTAAGAGCCCGCTCAGGACGCGTTGCTGAGCATGACCTTTTCAGGTGTCCGAAGGAAATTGGGGACGCGATAGCCGAGGAGATCGAAATAGATTTCCTCCGTGGCGTCGGCCATACCGGTCAGCGTGTAGTCGTCCTTGCGCCGCCGTGCGGCTGCGGTGAAACTTTTCAGCCGTTCGGGATCGGCAAGGCGCCGCATGGCCGTGACGAGTTCGGTAGGATCGTCACTATTGGCGACGATATAGCCGTTCTTGCCGGGATCAATCACGGTGCGGGCACCGCCGACATCCGTGAGCAGCAGCGGCTTGCCGCCGGCAGCCGCTTCCAGCATGACATAGGACATGGCTTCGTAACGGCTCGGCATGACGACGACGTCGAAGGCGTCCACCGCTGTGGGGCCGGAGATACTGCCGTCGAGTTGCGCACGATCTTCGAGGCCGGCCTCCTTGATCATTGCTCGGACCGTGTCGCTGAGATCGCCGGTGCCGATCATCAGCAGACGTGCTTGCGGCAATTCTCCGGCGATGCGGGCGAAGGCTTCGACCAGCCGCTCAGGCGCCTTCTGCGGCGTCAGCCGACCAACGAAACCAAAGAGAAGGGCATCCTGCGGGATACCATAACGCGCGCGAATAGCGGCGCGCTGGCCGGATGGCGGTGCGCTGACGCCGTTGACGACGATGCGCAGCCGCGCTTCCGGAATTCCAAGCGAGAGAGCGTGATTATATTCATCTCGCGAAACGCAGATCAGCCGGTCCGACAGCCACGTGCCGAGCAGCCTCTCGATGCCGCCATAGATCATGCGGCCCCTGGAGCCGAGGGTAGGGTCCATGGTGCGGAAGGCATGCGGTGTGTAAAGCACCGGAATATGCGGACCGAAAAAGCGCTCCCATCGCGGCAGGCGCAGCCGCGTCAGTGCGCCGGCCTTGGAGCTGTGGCCGTGGATCAGGTCGAACGGGCCCTGTTCCGCGACGATGCGGCGAATATGTCTCCAGGAAGAGATATCCCATGGGCCGGGTGCGCGACGCATGGCGACGGGGATGACGCTGTGAAGACCCATGCCCTCGAGTTCGCTTACGAAAGCGGTCTCGGCGCGCAGCGGCGAATAGATTGCGGTCACGGAATGCCCGCGGCGCTGCATGGCGCGGCAGAGATCGAGAAAGTGTCGTCCGGAGCCGCCGCCGCTCGGTTCGAGGACTTGCAGCATGGACATGCGTTTGACGCCGACATTGATGTTCACGGTGCCGCTTCCCTTCGGGTCAAGCTACGCTGATAATGTTGCTCCAGCGCCCCGCAGCCCCAGACGATGCCGATCAGCATGTAGAGATGGCGCCAGTGGTCGGTGTCGATGACGTTGCCGATGCCGACGTGGCCGAGAATGACGATCCAGGCGATCATCACGTAAGGCTGCCAGGGCCGTTCCTTCAGAAGGTTGCGGAAGCCGATATAGATGGTCCAGCAGATCATGCTGACCCAGCAGCAGAAGCCGAGCCAGCCATAGGTGGTCAGCGTCTTCAGCCAGATATTGTGTTCGTCTTCGCGAAATAGCGTCGAGAACACCAGCGGCCCGATGCCGAGTGGCCTTTCCATCGACAGCATGAAGCCAAGGCGGTGACGCTCGAAACGTCCGAGATGTCCGCCGTCATAGTCCTGCACCAGTTGCGTGCGCGTCGAGAACAGGTCGCTCACCTGATGGAACTGGAGAGCGATGATCAAAAGGACGACCATCAGGATGATCGCGGTCAGCGACATCACCAGGATGCGCAGGCGAAAGGCGTTGCTGCGGTGCTTGAGCAGCATGCAGAAGATGAGCGCCACCGATGAAAACGCAAACAGGCCCCAGGCGGCGCGCGAGAAGGACAGGAAGATGCCGAAGGCGAGCACGAAGAGGCAGAGCCCCTTGATCGGCGCCTTCTTGAGATCGCCGATCAGGATGCCGTGCATCGTGTAGATCGTCGGTGTCACCAGATAGGGACCAAAGACGTTCGGGTCCTGGAAGGCGCCCATGGCGCGGTCGTAGCGCGTGAAGATTTCCGAGCCGGGAAAGGCATGGAAATAACCGAGGATGCCGAGGGACGCGGTGATCAGGGCTGCGATGACCCAGGTATTGAAGATCAGCTTCAGCCGCTTTTCGCTGTCCTCGATGATCGCGGCGTAAAAGACCGAGCTCAGCGCCAGGAAAGTCGAGACGGCGATATAGATCGGCCCGTCGAGATGACCGCCGCCAAGATCGCGCATCTGCGTCAGCGAGAGCATGCCGCCGATGTTGAAGGTGAGAAACAGCGCGAGCAGGGGCGCGGTATTGCGCGATATCTTCAGCCCGAGAATGAACCAGACGCCGATCAGAAAGGCGATCCAGAGCTCATAGGGTGCGGGTTCGGCGATGACGAAGCCCGAGAGGAAGACGCCGAAGGCGACGCAGCCCGTACCGATCAACCGCAGCGTTGCCAGCTGCGGCCGCTCGACGCGGACATAGGGGAGGTCGATCGCGCTCAATAGGCATTTTCCGTGTTGAGCAGACGGAATGGCGTCAGAAACAGGATCTTCAGGTCGAAGAACAACGACCAATTTTCGATGTAGTAGAGATCATATGCCGTGCGGAACTTGATCTTGTCGTCGCTGTCGATCTCTCCGCGCCAGCCGTTGATCTGCGCCCAGCCGGTGACGCCCGGCTTGACGCGATGGCGGGCGAAATAGCCTTCGACCACGTCGGCATAGGTGCGGTTATGGCTCTGTGCCAAAACGGCATGCGGCCGTGGGCCAACGAGCGACAGGCTGCCGAGCAGCACGTTGAAGATTTGCGGCAACTCGTCGATGGAGGTCTTGCGGATGAAGCGGCCGACGGGTGTCACGCGCGGGTCATTCTTGGTGACCGCATTGCGCGCCGTCGGATCGCTCATCTCGGTATACATCGAGCGGAACTTGAAGACGTTGATGATCTCGTTGTTGAAGCCGTGGCGCTTTTGCATGAAGAACACTGGCCCCTTCGACGTCGCCTTCACGGCGATGGCGGCACCCAGCATGATCGGCCACAGCAGGCAAAGCGCCACCAGGCTGAAGAAGATGTCGAAGATGCGCTTGGCGACGCCGTCCCAGTCGCGGATCGGCTTGTTGAAGATGTCGAGCATCGGCACCGCGCCGACATGCGAATAGGCGCGTGGGCGGAACCGCAGCTTGTTGGCGTGGGCGGCGAGGCGAATATCGGCCGGCAGCACCCAAAGCTTCTTGAGGAGCTGCAGAATGCGATCCTCGGCGCTGATCGGCAGCGCGATGATCAACATGTCGACACGTGTCAGCCGTGCGAATTCGACCAGTTCCGCGACCGTACCGAGCTTCGGATAGCCGGCGACCATGATCGGCGAGCGCTTTTCGCCGCGATCGTCGAAGATGCCGCAGATGCGGATATCGTTGTCGGTCTGGTGTTCGAGGGCGCGGATGAGTTCCTTGGCCGGTTCGCCGCCGCCGACGATGACCGCACGGCGCTCCATGACGCCATTACGTGCCCAGTGGCGAATGCCGTAAGCGAAAATCAGCCGCGCGGCGAAGAGAACGACCGTGCCGACCGCAAACCAGACACCGAGCAGGCCCCATGAATAGATGTGGTTGATATCGAACGGCAGCAACGCGAGCGTCATCACCGCGAAGGCGGCAAACCAAGAGCCGAGGAAGCGCTGCAGGAAGCGATACGGCGCGCGCAGAACCGGGATCTGGTAAGCGTCGGCCACCTGCATGAAGACGATGGCAAGGGCAGAGAGCGAGAAGGTCACCGCCGCCTGGGACGCGAAAGGATGAGCGCCGGGGGTACTGCGAAAGAACAGCAGGATAAGGCCGACGGCGAGCAGCGAGACGAATTCGAAGAGCCGGTATTGGCCGATAATGATCGCGGGCGTCTGATTGCCTTCGCGAAACTGTTCGGCGACCTGGCGCGCGTAGGAATTGATATCGCCGCTTGATTGAGTGTCGGCCCGTTCTTCCGTGCCGCGCGTGCGGATTTCCGAAACCTGCTTGCGAATATTGTCCAAGTTGAACTGCTCGGACTTATCGATATGGTTCATGGCACTCATCCGGTCGTTACCGGATAAGGGCTAGCAGATATGGCCTAATAAACGTTTACAACACTTGTTTGTATTCTAATTTTTCCCGCGTAATTCAAGTATATTGTAATATAACTGGATCGTATCTGCTGCCATGACGGAGGCCGAGAAACGCGAACGGATCGACGTGGTTTCCGGCATGGTCCGCTGGCGCCAGTCTGGCTCGGTGATCGCCGCCGTCATCACACGGGCAAGATCGTCGGCGTTGCCCGATGCGGCAAGCGCCTTGCTGTCTGCTCCGAGCGCTTCGGGAATGCCGCCGACATTGGATGCGATGACAGCCTTCTCGGCAGCAAGCGCTTCCAGGACGATGTACGGCATGGACTCGGCGCGGGAAGGGACGACGACGTTCTGCGACATGGCGAAGGCTTCCTGCACGCGCATCGCCGGCAGCATGCCGATGCGGTGGCCGAGACCGCGCTCCACCATCATCGTGCGGTATTTGTCCTTGTCCGGCCCATCGCCGATCATCAGTGCCGAAAGCGGGCGTCCGACGCGACGCTCCGTCTTGGCGAAGGCATCCACAAAAAGATCGGGACCCTTGAGGTCCCGCAGCATGCCGATATAGACGAAATGCACCGAGTCCGACCGTGTCGGTATGACCCGGAAATCGCGGTCGCTGATGCCGTTATAGATCATCACGGCGCGGGTGCGCGGCTTGCCGATCTTCGTCTCGTAGGTGCGGCGCTCGAAATCGCAGATGAAGATCAGCCCGTCGGTCATGAACTCCAGCATGCGTTCCAAGCTATGGACCAGCAGCCCCTGCGGCGATGTGCGCGCGAAATGCAGGCTGCCGCCATGGGCGGTATAAAGGCGGGCTACGCGATACCTGTTCACCCGCAGGGCTGAGCCGAGGACACGTGCAAGCAGGCCGCCTTTGGCGCCATGCCCGTGCAACACATCCGGCTGCAAACTTTTGATTTCCTTGTAACTACTCCAAAGGGTCGTCGCGTCCGACAGACTGATGCGCCGCCGGATCGGCAGCCGCGTTATGCCGAGCGCGAGAAAAGGCCTGATATCGTCGAACAGCCGATCCTCGTGCGCGCCGCCGGTGAGGCTGTCGCAGAGAATACCGACTTCATGCCCCGCTTTGCTCTGTTCTTCCGCCAGATCGCGGACGTGGCGGAAAATCCCGCCGACCGGTGACCTGAAGCAATGAAGAATGCGGAGCGGTTTTGCCATGATCGGGAACGGTCAGAAGAGCCGTTCGCGGACATAGATCGTATCGCCTGCCAGCACCGGATCCGAAATGCCCACGCGTCCGGTCATGACGTGACCGTTGATCTTGCGGGTGACATCCGCATTCGCCTGGTTGGCGCGGCTGGTGAAGCCGCCGGCAACGGCGATCGCGTTCTGGATCGTCATGCCCGGTACATAAGAATATTGTCCCGGCTGGCCGACCTCGCCCATGATGTAGACGGAACGGTAGCGGTCAACGTCGATGGTGACGTCGGGGGAGCGGATGTAGCCTTGGCGCAGTTTCTGGGCGATCTGTCCGGAAAGCTGTTCCAGCGTGCGGCCGCGCGCAGGGACCTGGCCAATCAACGGGAAGGAGATATAGCCGGCCTGGTCGACAGTGTAGGTGTTGGTCAAGCCCTCCTGATCAAAGACGGTCACGCGCAAACGGTCACCGCTATCCAGAGTGTAGGGCTGGATCGTTGCTTCACTGAAGGCTTTCGGGGCCGGCTGATAGGTGTTGCAGCCACTCAGCGCAACACTGACGGCGGCCATGCCGAGTGCCAGGACAATCTTTGGCTTTGCGAAGGACATTTCGCGCTCACAGGAGAGGAAATCACTGTGGTCGTTATCAATCCGTTAGGGTTAACGGCGGGTAAAGAAGCCATAAAATTCGAAATCATCAATTAGTGATCGCGCAAGCAATACATGAAAATTACTATTAACGCTTGGGTTACCATAGTCGTTTACGCTTAATTTTGGCTTTATATTATGGAGTTCTTGTATATGCCCGGCGTCAACAACGGCCAGCAGGATGTCGATATCGATCTCGCACAGCTTTTTCGCGCCGTATGGCAGCGTCGGCTGCGGGTCATTGCCATTACGCTCGCCGGCGCCTGCGTCGCGTTCGCCATCACCAAGATCGTTTCGCCGGAATATCGCAGCGAGACCCGCGTCCTGATCGAGCAGCGCGCGCCGGCCTTCGCCACAACTACGCAGAACAACGACGCCAGCTCCGGCCCGCTGCTCGACGAACTCAACATCGCCAGCCAGGTGCAGATCCTTCAATCGGCAGATCTGATCAAGCAGGTGATCACCAACCTGAAACTTTATGAAAAGCCGGAATTCGACAATGCCAACAAGAGTTCGGCGCTGTCGGACATTCTCGTCAAGCTGCATTTAAAGAAGAGCCCGCTCGACAAGGCGCCGGAAGAGCGGATGCTCGACGCCTTCACCGAAAAGCTGCAGGTCTATCAGATCAACAGCTCGCGCGTGATCGGCATCAGCTTCACATCACGGGACCCGGAACTGGCTGCGAGCGTCCCGAACGCCATGGCGCAGGTCTATCTGTCGATGCAAAGCGGCGCCAAGCTCGATTCCAATTCGGAGGCAACCCGCTGGCTGGAGCCGGAAATCGCCAATCTGCGCGAGAAGGTGAGCGAAGCCGAAAAGAAGGTCGCCGACTACCGCTCGGCCAATGGCCTGCTGCAGACCGGTGAAAACAATACGTTCGCCTCGCAGCAGTTGACCGACATCTCCGGACAGTTGGCGCAGGTGCGTGGTGACCGGGCGAATGCCGAGGCGAGGGCGCAGGCGGTGCGCAACGCACTGTCGACCGGTCGCTCTACCGATACGCTCGCCGATGTCGCGGGTTCGCAGACCATCCAGCGGCTGAAGGCAACCGAGTCCAACCTGGAATCGCAGATTTCCGATCTTTCCACGACCCTCATGGACGGCCACCCCCGGCTGAAGAGCCTGCGCGCGCAGCTTGCCGATATCCGCCAGCAGATCGATCGCGAGACCCAGAAGATTCTCGCCAGCATCGAAAACGAGGCCAAGGTCGCTCAGCTGCGCGAACAGCAGCTCGTCACCCAGTCGAACGCGCTCAAGGCCGATAGCGCCAAGGCGGGGGAAAACGAAGTCGGTCTCAACGCGCTGGAGCGCGAAGCCACGGCCGAGCGGCAATTGCTAGAAACCTATCTTGCGCGCTATCGCGAAGCCGCATCCCGCGTCGATCGCAATTCCAGCCCGGCGGATGCCCGCATCGTTTCGACTGCCGTCGAGCCGGTCGATCCCTATTTCCCGAAAGTGGGCCCGATTCTGGTCGTCGGCACGCTCGCAACCTTCCTGCTGACGTCGATCGTCATCATGTTGGCGGAACTCTTCAGCGGTCGTGCCCTGCGTCCGGTCGTTCCGGCAGGGGGCGAAGTTCTCGTGCGCAAGGAGACGATCGCCCGACAGGAGGAGACTATCGAGCCTGTGCCGGCGAGGGCGGTTTCCGCACCCCATGAGGGCACCGCGCCGGCCAGCATGCTTTCCGTTGCCGCCACCGAGACCTCGGCTGAGGAACTGCAAGACGCGGTCGATGCGGAGCATCCGCCGCAACAGGCACCCGTCGATGCCGACGAGGAAGAGGATTTTTCCATCCAGTCTGTGGCCGACTATCTCGTCGAGCGCGATTCCCGTCTTGCGATCGCTATATCTCCGACCGGTGACAACGGTTCTACTTCGACGGTCATGCTGGCCCGCACCGTTGCCGATGCCGGCCGCCGCGTCGTGCTTGTCGATATGACCGGCACCGGCTGCCCGTCGCGTCTGATGGCCGAGGCTCCGGATCTTTCGGGCGTGACGGATCTCCTCTGCGGCGAGGCGGCCTTTGCCGATACCATTCATCCCGACCGTCTTTCCGACGCTCACCTCGTGCCGCAGGGCAGAAGCGACCTTCGCCGCGCGATGCGGGGCGCCGACCGGCTGTCGCTCATCCTCGATGCGCTCGGCTCGGCCTATGATCTCGTTCTGGTCGAATGCGGTGCCGCCGATGTCGAAGGCGTTGCCCGCCTGACACGCAGCAAGGATACCGAGATTATCCTCTCGATGCCGGAGCCGGATGAAAACCAGTTCGTCAAGGCGATGGCCGAGTTCCAGAAGGCCGGCTACGAGCACGTCATCCTGATGTCCGGCTGGCGCGAAGAGCGCGGGCCGGACGCGCAGCAGCACGCGGCGTGATCGATCATTATAGGCTGTTATAGTCTCAGCCGTCGGTGTCCTCGGCCGGCTGCTCGTTGGTGCTCTTTGCCGCGCGCAGACGCTGGACGAAGGCGTAGACCCGCGGATTAGTCTTGATGGCCGCCTTCGCTCGCGTCACGCCCCGTTGTACGAATGCCGCGGCATGGCCAAGCGTCGAAATCGGCAGGATCAAATCGTACTGGACCGTCTCCATCGGGCACCAGGAGCGCTTATAGCCCTGATCGCCGATGCCGAAATCGAAAAGCGCGATACCTTCGCGATGCAGCCGTTCGATCATCAGCCAGAATAACAGCTCTCCGGGGCTGGCTTCGGCAACCAGGCTCTCATCGATCGAGGCGAATTGGCAGATGATGTGATCGCCTTTGCGCGAAAGCGCCGCGACCGCGGGAATATGGCCTTCATGCTCGCCTTTCAGCCGCAGCGCATGCATCTCCAGTGCGGCATAGGATTGTCCCGGCTTGTGAAGCCGCAGCAGGCGATGGAAGACCTCATGGGTCGGCCTATCGTTGAAAACGTCGGGCAGGCCGGCGGCCTTGAAGCGGACCGCTTTCTGCTGGAAGAACAGATCGAGCAACGCGTCGCGTGCTTCCGCCGTTTCCGCGACGATGTAATCGAAGCCGCCCTTTTCATCGAGGAGGCGGCTCTGGTGACGAAATTTCTTGCGCCGCCGCTTGGCGTTCACCTGCTTCAGCGTTGCTTCCAGGCTGCCGAGAAAAGGAAGTTGGAAAGCATGGTTCTGGTTCTCGATCGCCGGCATGGTCGCAAACGGGCTTTGGCGACCGCGCCAATCGAAAGGCACGTTGCCGAGCACCATCAGGTCGGCCTTGCCTCGTAGCGCGAGTGCGATTGCCGCCTGCTGTGATTCCGTCAGGCCGCTACCGGCAGCGATATCGAGAAAGTCGGTGGAAAACAGACCGGTATTGATGTTGCTGTGACGCGCACCAATGAATTCGGCACGTCGCACACCCTTTTCGCGAACGATTTCCAACGGCAGGATGAACGCCGTGCGGCCATGCAGCGAACCGCGAAGGATCGCCAACGGACGCCGGAATGTCTCGACCCACGCCGCGCACCAATCATAGCTCTGGTGGATCGAGGCCAGATTGTCCTGCTCGAGCGACCGCCATTCGGCCTCCAGTGGTGCAATGCTGTCGAAGACCTCGACGCGGATACTGTCGCCGGCCGCTGGCCGCGCAGCCATTGCCGCACCATTCTCGCGGACACCGTTCGCAAGAGGCATATCGGCCATCTCGAATTTCTGCGTCTGCACCTGATGTCTCCGACAAAATATCTTTGCCGAGGAGTTTGGCGGGCAGGCCGCTTATTTTTGGTTTAAGGCAGGTACGCGGGCGCTATTTCCCGCCGATCACGGTTAGCTCGGCGTAAATCTGAATGTGCTTATATAAAGAAACTATTGCGGACGCGGCCCCGCCATCCACTTGATGATCCCCATCGCCGGCAGCACCCAGATCATGCCGCTGAAGAGGAAATAGAGGAAATGCACCCAGGCCGGCGCATCGCCGAGGGTGCGCACCGCTATGATCATCGCCAGGAACGCGTAGATGATAACCAGCGTCACGAGCAGGATCATGCCGATGAATTTGCGCAGGCGAAGAGGCACGGGAGCGGCTTTCCTTTGTGAATGAGACGCCGCGACGGCATGCCGCAAAGTCCCGGCACTTGTTTTGCACCGCCCCATAAGGCAAATCAACAGCCGGATTGAAGGAGAACCCATGGCTGTCGCAAATTTCCCATCGGAACAGGCCGTTTTGAACGAAGTGGCCCGCCAGGACCGCAATCGTCGCGCCATCCGTATCTGGCTCGCCTGTGTGCTGCTTGCGCTTTTCGGCCTGGTGCTGGTCGGCGGTGCGACGCGGCTCACTCAATCCGGCCTGTCGATCACGCAATGGCAGCCGATTCACGGCGTGATTCCGCCGTTGAGTGCCGAGGCGTGGCAGGAGGAGTTCGATCTCTATAAGCGCATTCCGCAGTTCCAGCAGTTGAACAAGGACATGACCGTCGACGAGTTCAAGGGCATCTTCTGGTGGGAATGGGCGCATCGCCTGCTTGCCCGCGCCATGGGCGTGATTTTCGGCATCCCGCTGTTGTTCTTCGTGCTGACCGGTCGTGTCGAAAGAAAGCTGTGGCTGCCGCTTGCCGGCATCTTCGTGCTTGGCGGCCTGCAGGGCGCGATCGGCTGGTGGATGGTATCGTCGGGCCTGGAGGCACGCACCGATGTCAGCCAATATCGATTGGCGACCCATCTTGTGACCGCCTGCCTGATCTTTGCCGCCTGCATGTGGTTCATGCGCGCGCTGTCGCCACATTCGAACGATCCGGCACCGACCCGTTATTCCGCCAAGCTCGCGGGCCTGATCGCCTTCATGGCTCTGTTCCAGATCTATCTTGGCGCCCTGGTCGCCGGGCTCGATGCCGGTCTTTCCTACAATACCTGGCCGCTTATGGACGGCGCTGTTGTTCCGGGAGGGCTTTTTGCGCAGTCGCCATTCTGGATCAACTTCTTCGAGAACCCGAAGATGGTGCAATATGTCCACCGTCTCGGTGCCTACGCGCTGTTCACCGTCGTTCTGATCAACATGATCGTATCGCTGCGCAACGCAGCGCAGACGACGCATGCGCGCCGCTCGGTGGTGCTGTTCGTCCTGGTGCTGATTCAGGCGATTCTCGGAATTTCGACGCTGCTGATGCAGGTTCCGCTGCACCTGGCGCTCACCCATCAAGCCGGCGCTCTCGTTGTCTTCGGCTTTGCCGTCGCTAATTGGCGTGGCTTTTATGGCGAATATCCGCGCCAGACGGTCATCGACGTCAGGGACTGAGGCGATCGCTCGCCTCAGTCTGATTGTATCAGCGCGATGCAACGCTGGTGTTGCTCGGCGCCGACGACAGACGCGCCACGACCTGTATGCGCTTGATTTCGCCGCGCTTGAAGGCAGCCAGGAAGCGATTGTAGTCCTTGAAGACCACGCAGCCGTTCGAATCGCCACGGGCACCCCTGAGCATGTAGGTGTGCGCCAGCAAGCCGACCCGGCCATAGACGCGGGCACCGTTCGAAGGTGTCAGGCGAAGGGCCTGCACGCCGTGGAACAGGCTTTCTCTATAGGTCAGGTCATAGGTTTCGGGCGGGGTCGGGCCGGTGTTCTTGCGGTCGACATAACGGGGATTGTCGCGCATGTAGCCAAGGCCGGAATGGGCCTCCAGGCGTTCGCCGCTCGGCAGGTACACTGTTCCAGCCGAGATATCATAAATGGCGGTTCCCGTTCCACCGCGCGCGCTAAAGGCGGCAAACGGGTTGAGGAACTGCCGTGTCCGCTTGACCTCTTCGTCCGGCTTGGCATAGGCGAGCACAGGCGCAGGCGAGCTGTCGGCAGCGTCCGCCGTGTTGGTTCTGTCCGAGACGGCAGCCCTTGCAACGACATGGGCCGGACGCGGCAGCGGCACGACAACAGGCAGTTGATCGGCGGTCGTCGCGTCTTCCGCTTCCGCAAGATCGATGGTTCCGTCGTCCGACGATGCGGCATTATCCGCGTCGGCCGTCAGGTCAGGGCGCGGGATCGGGATGATGTCGAAAGTCTGCGATGTGGCATCCCCTGAAGCCGCCGTCGCAAGGCTTTCCGCAACAGCGCGGTCGATCGTTTGCGGGATTGGTATGGCGGACGCCATCTCGGTGGTCGTTGCGTCGCCTGCGGATGCGGAGGTCGGTAGATTATCCCTGCCCGGATGATCCAGGGCGGCCGCATCTGGCCCTGCGGCCTGGGTCGAAGTTCTGTTCAGCGCGATCTCTGCCTGCTGCGGCAGGGAATTGGCGGAAGCGGTGATCGGGGTCGCGGCGCCAGCGATATCGCTCTGCGCGTCGTTCCTGGCAACGGCCGAGGCGGTTTGAGCCTGCGCGAGATCCGAGGCCTGCTGCGATAACGCACTCGCCAATTGCTGCTTGACCAGCGCACGCGTCAGCGTTGCCTTGGAACGCGCAATGGCCTCTCTTCTGTCCGCATCGGCGGGCGCAGCGTTTACAGCTACTCGTCCGCCCATAGGCACGCTCTGGCTGGCAATGCGCGCAGGGTGCAGGGTGTGCCCTTCCGGAACGATGAAGGCGGACGCTCTCGGCGTCAGCAGATCGTTCGACGACATATCTGTGCGGGGCAGCGACAGAACCATCGATTGCGTGGTCATCAATGTGGCCGTCACCCAGGCAAAGGCGACGACGGAAATACCGGTTAGAACTGTGCCAGGGCTGATGCCCGGAGCTTTTTTCCGGCGCGAAGCATATCCGGAGCGCGAATTGATGTTCCCGAAAGTTTCGGTCGCAAACGCCATGTTACTCGTTATCCATACTACTTACGCACCATACCGGCGCACAAAGCACTTGAGCCGCGACGCAATATCCGCGTCCGACCGTCACTTGCCGGCTGTCTCAAAGGATGCCGAATTATGGTAACCAATTTCTTTACGCCGGCTCGATCTTTAGAAATTGCTTACTGGCCGATAGTTTGGCCTGGGATGCCGGGAACGCCCGCAACGGCGATAGGGGCCGATTGAGGCACGCAATCGGCGGAACCAAATACCGCCTTATCAAATTTTCGTGAAAAGAGATATACCCCGTGAACGATGCGATTTCCCGCAGCGACCCATTTGGGCGCGATGACCGCGCGCGATGTCGACACGAGGCTTGACGCCAATTGAAATTAATGTCATTAGAAGTGACATGAATACATCAAAAGTGACAAAATACGAAAGCCCGCTACGGGCGGAACAAGCGCAGGCGACGCGCGAGCGTATCCTCGCCGGTGTGAGAACGATGTTCGAGCAAGACCCGGACAGCGCACTTGAATTCGACGAATTGGCGGCCGTATCCGGCGTCAATCGCCGAACCATCTTTCGGCATTTCCCGACCAAGGAGGTGCTGCTGGAAGCGTTCTGGGGGAGCATCAACGCCTCGCTCGGTGTCCGCTTCTGGCCGGAGAGCGAAGAGGATCTGACGCGTCTGCCGCCGGATCTGTTTGCCTCCCTCGATGGTATCGAGGGCGTGGTCCGAGCCTCGCATGCAAGTGGCGCCGGCAGGCAGATGCGGTTGCAGGCCAATGCCGAGCGGCAGGCGGCATTCCGGGCAAGCTTGGCCGCCGTGACGAAGAACCTGGACGCCGAGCGCAGCAGGCAGCTGGAGGCAGTGGTGCAACTGCTGTTCAGTGCCACTGCCTGGCAGACGATGAAGGATTATTGGGGGTTGGCGGGGGAAGACGCCGGCAAAGCGACCGCGTGGGCGATCAGCGCCTTGCTCGATGCGGCGCGAAGGGAAGGGCGCGATTCAAAGGGAAAATCAGATGAATAGCAGTAACAGTTCAGCCAAGGTGCATCCGGCGGCTTCCGCTCGCACCTTCTGGGTCATGGGTGATCAGGTGAGCAAGCGGGGCAAGCTCGACGGCACGGAGTTCAATATCGTCGACGTCATGATCCCGCCAGGCAGCGGCACGCCGCCGCACACGCATGCGTCGCCGGAAATCTTTCGCATCCTGCAGGGCACCGTCCGTATCTGGAGCCTGTCCGACGGCAAGCCGGTGGAAACCGATGCAGTCGCCGGCGACGTCGTGACCATTCCGGCCCACGCGCCGCATGCCTATCGGAACGTCAGCCCGCTTCCGGCGCTGATGATGTCGGTCGTCGACGACCAGATGGTCGGCTTCTTCGAGGCCGCTGCTTCCGACGAGCCGCTTGCCGGGCCGCCGACGCCCGAAGCGATCGGCCGCATCGTCGCGCTGACGGCAACTCACGGGATCAACGTCTTGCAGGCTGCCTGACGGCGGCTGCAAAACGCATTCGGCGGCCGGGATGGGGGTTCCGGCCGCCGAATGTCGTCTTGATTGTCTGCTGCGTCTCAGGCGTTCAGCATCAGGTCCATATTCTGGACGGCGGCACCCGAGGCACCCTTGCCGAGATTGTCGTAGACGGCGACCAGCATGGCCTGCGCCTTCTCATCATTGGCGAAAACGTGCAGCCGCATGCGATTGGTGTTGTTGTAGATTTCCGGATTGAGCTCCGGGGTCCGCTCGGGATTTTCGAACGGTGCTACTTCGACGAAACCGTTTTTCTGGCCCGCATAGTAGTCGGCGATCGCCGCATGCAATTCGGCGCCCTTCGGGACGACGGGCAGGACGGACAGCTGCAGCGGCACGCTGACGACCATGCCCTGGGCGAAATTG
>JAGWJK010000651.1 GCA_028865845.1 Rhizobiaceae bacterium | reverse complement strand
GCGGCCCGACGGCGGCATATTGTCGGCGAGGAACCCGGTGGCTGGATGAGGAGATGCAACGCGCGGGCCGGCACTATCGACAGAAACAGGCGCATCGAGATAGGCGAGCGGATCCTGGATGTTGCGCGCCGCTATTCCTCCGAAAAGCCCGTCATTGCCGGGGGCCGTTGGCCCGCGCATCTCCTGCTTCATCGGGATCGGCGCATCGGGCCAGGGAGACGGCGCAGGTTGCTGCAGCGCCGGTCCTCGCGAGCCTGGCATCGCCTGATCGGCGTCGCGAATCAGCTGTGCCTCGATCAGGAATTTCGCCGCGTGGAAACGCAGCCGGTCCTGCAAGACAACGGAGTTGCCGCGCCCGAGCGGCTCTTGCCTGCCATCGAGCAGAATGCCGTTGGTGCTTTCGTCGATCAGGAGATAGCGACCATTGGAGAACTGGACGCGGCCATGGACGGACGAGAGGATATGCTCCGGATCGGCAAGGACCCAATCGCATCTGCCGGAACGACCAAAGACGCCGCCCTCCGGCCCGAAGGTATGGCCGCCCTGCTCAGAAGCACCGACAAGAGACAGGTGAACCTTCATAGCCCCGCTCTCGCCTCGTTGAAGCGCCGGTTGGCTCCCATGCTTGGAATGGTCCCGAAATCCTCGTCTTCCGGATCGGCATCGCGATCCGCCTCAAGGACCGCAAGGCAAACCGTGCTCTCCAGATGATCCGCATCATGGGCGTAGAGCCAGCCGGACCAGCCGAGCTTCATCTCCCCCAGGCATCCCATCGGCACGGTTTCTGGCTCGAATTCGAACTGGATGTCCCAATCGAGCGGTTCGCGATTGACCATCGACAGCAATTCCGAAAGCTGCCGATGGCGAGCGCCGCCTGGAAGGAATGGCGCAATGACCGGAAACGGCGAGGGGCCGAGGCAGACCCGGAATTTCCCGAGATCGTCGTCGATCTCGGTCCCGATGATCGTATCTTCGCCGAGTGCGCTGTTCGCCATGACGAGCTGGAACTGCGCATCCTGATCCATGACGACATGCCGGTTGACGAACTCCTCGATCCGGCAGGGTATCTTGAAGAAATTGGAGAGCGTCGCGGAAACGACGTCGGCGGAACTGGAATAGAGCGACAGAAGACCGACATGCGGCAACAGTGCCGAACGCGAGATCTGGCCGATCCGATCCCGGTCCTCGATCGGGAAACCGCAAAGTGCCAGAAACCGCTTCGACAAAGCGTCCGAGCCACCGGTTTCATAACGCAGATAGTAGCGGTACTTCCGCCAGATGACGTGCAGCAGCGAAATCAGGCGATGGTTGAAAAGATCGAGCAGATCCTCGACCGATGCCTGGCTGCGGTCTTCCTCGATGATCCGCTCGGTAAAATAGGGCGGCAACGGCGATGCGGGCCCATAGAGACCGAAGAAATTCACCCGTATATCAAGACGTTCGCCATCATCGCCGTAGTCGACTGCAGAGAGATCGCCGGGACCGAAGCTTAGCGATCGCGTTGCGCGGAAGCGGACGTATTCTTCGGCAGGATTACCCAGCTCACCGACCGGGCGCGCACCCTGCCGCTGCATTTCGATCAAGGTAATCAATTGGTGGAAGCGGAAATGACGCAGCCCGGCCAGCCGGTCGGCGCGAACCTTGCGCGCATCGACCAGCTCGTCCGCCGCCGGCGCGGCGATGCCCATTCCGCCGTCCGGGATCATAGCGTTGCCGCCTCTCCCCATTTGGGAGTCCATTTGTAGGTGGTGTTCGTATCCAGACCGCGCACGGAGAAGCGGTGCAGGCTGTTAATGCTGGCATAAGATTTCAGGAACTGATCCAGGATCGTGCCGAAGAGATACATTTCTCCTTCGCCGCCCATCTGGCTTTCGGAAACAGTCAGTGCCAGCTCGTAGGCGCGCGTCGGTCGCCCGCGGCGAACGATATCGATGCCGCGCCGTTCGAAACGACGGAAGCTCTGCAGCAGAAGATCGCGCTGCTGCGCCGCCTGCTTATCGGCGTTGGCGCGAAAATCGTAGGCGCCGACCACCGTCCGCAGCGCATCGACATCGATCAGCGACGCGAAATTTCGCGCCAGATTGGCGATGAGCGTCCAGAGAACATTGTCCTCGAGCGGAGGCGGTACCTCGCTGAGGATCGGGGTGATGTTCGAGAAACCGAGCTTCGGCGGTGTCGACGACGTCGGCTGATCGACAGAGCCAATGCCGTGCTGCATCACCAGCGGGCCGTTGGAGCAGAGGAGCTTCATCGACACGGTCTCGGTCTCCGGCCTGCCGATCTCGTCAAGGCGGGTGACGAAGGAGAGATAGTGATCGACGCCGTTTCCAAGGATGGCCGGGCGAACCTGCGTGCGGTAGTAGAGCTTGGCCGTCCCCTCGTTGGCAGGGTCATGCCGGAAGCTTTCGAAGGGTTCGTAATCGACCCGCCTGCCGCTGCCCTGCACCCATCCGACCACGGATTCGACCGCATGCACGCTGCGCTTTTCAAAACCGCCCGTCGCCCGGACCGGGTATTCGGAGCGGTCGTGCGAAATCATCAGCGCCTGGCCTTCGACCGAAAACAGGTTGACGGCCGGCGAGGTGTTGAGCGCGAACTGATCTGCCGTCAGTCGCGATGCTTCCGGAAAGCGCTGCGTCATGTCGAAGGACAGGCTGAAACCATCCGTCTGCTGTCCGGCGAACCTTTCGAGGCCATGCACGCGCGCATACATGAACTTTTCCGGGCAGGAGAAATATTCCTGCATGATGCGGAAGCCTTCGAAGGATCCCTGCGGATAGGGAAGCGTCGCTTCTGCTGCAGAAAAGCCAAGCGGTTCAATTCTAACCGGGACGACCACCGGCTCGCCGCCCTTCGGCGTGAACAAGACGCGCTGCACCTTCTCCATGAAGAACAGGTACAGCTGGCGGGAGACCGCGGCATCGCGATGGCGGTTGAAGAAGATCGTCAGCGGCGCTTCTGCGAGCGCCTGCAGGCCATTGCCGGCCAGACGGGTGAAATTAAGAGTGAGCCGCGCGCTGTTCTTGCGATTGTCGAGATCGACACCTGTGATGTCGAGCGGCAGGACCGAGAGATCGTAGCTCGTGCTGAACACCACGGGCTCGCCGCCCAAAGCCTTGGTCTGTACCTGCGTGCCGCGCGGAACCTTCATCGAGGCGCCGCTAGCCCCTTCGGCAAAGCAAAATTGGACAGTGGTAAGCGGCGGGACCGGGCGCAGATAATGCGGCCAGACCAATTGCAGCAGCGTCAAGGCCAGCTCCGGCATTTCCGCGTCCAGCCTTTGGCGAAGCCGCCCGACGAGAAAGGAGAAACCTTCGAGAAGCCGTTCGACATCCGGATCGGATGCTTCCTTGGCGAGATAGGCCGACAGGCGCGGATTGGCCTTGGCAAACAGGTTGCCCATTTCCCGCAGATAGGAAAGCTCGTCCCTGTAATAGCTGTTGACGGACATTCGGCTCGACCTTCTATCCCCTGACACGCATATGGCCGTCGCTGCCGAGGACGGAATCGAAGGAAACCCGCACCGTGCGGTCGCTATAAGCAAGCTCGCCGTTGATATGGAAGATCAGCTGCGACGGTTGCGTCTTGTCTTCGATGGCGCGGACGACGACATTGCGCACGCGCGGCTCGAACAGCCGGATCTGTCGTTCAACATCGCGAGCAATCATCGGGATCGAGCTGCGATAGTCTTCCGTCGCATTGAAATCCTGCAGGCCGTAATCGGGACGTGTCTCACAGCAATTGCGGCGGCTATTCAGGATGGACCGCAAGTTGCTGAGCACGCTGTTCATGATCGCCGTGTCGT
>JAGWJK010000650.1 GCA_028865845.1 Rhizobiaceae bacterium | reverse complement strand
CGCCTGATGGCGGCCCCTGCCGTGTTCTTGCCGGCTGTCTTGCGCCTTCAGCATGGCGAAACGCCGGTTGAGCCCGATGCCTCCCTGTCCCAGTCAGCCGATATCCTGCGCATGTTGACTGCCCGGGTGCCGACTGCCGAGCAGGTCGCCGGTCTCGACGCTTATCTCGTGACCATCTCCGATCACGGCCTGAATGCGTCGACCTTCGCCTCCCGCGTCATCGCGTCCACGCATGCAGGCCTGACTTCATCGGTGCTGGCGGCCATCAGTGCACTGAAGGGGCCGCTGCATGGCGGCGCACCTGGTCCAGTGCTCGACATGCTGGATGGTGTCGGCGCGCCCGGCAATGCCCGGACATGGCTGGAACAGGCGCTTGATCGCGGCGAGCGGTTGATGGGCTTCGGCCACCGCATCTACCGGGTTCGCGATCCGCGCGCCGATGCGCTGAAGACCGTGCTGGGGCCGATATTCGCCACGGGTCAGGCTGATGCCGGCCGCATCGCCCTTGCCGAAGCGATAGAGGCAGCAGCGCTTGCCCTGCTGAAGGAACGCAAGCCCGATCGGCCTCTGGAGACCAACGTCGAGTACTACACTGCCCTGTTGCTTGAGGCGCTTGGCTTCCCGCGTGAAGCCTTTACCGGCGTATTTGCCATCGGGCGCACTGTTGGCTGGATTGCGCATGCCCGCGAACAGATGCTCGAGGGCCGGTTGATCCGTCCGCAGTCACGCTATGTCGGTCCGCTGCCGAAGGCCGCGTAACCGGCGATCGCCTAATTGAAATTCGGATGAAGCCTCTATGCGGCCGTCGCCTGGCGCGGTCGCATTAGTCCTTCGCGGATATGTCGGGCAAGTTCGAGGGCCGCCGGCGTCGCATCGCTCTTTGGGAGATGCAGGTTGACGGAAAACACCGGCAGATCGGGCAGCCCCTCATTCGCACTGAGGATATCGAGATCTGCGGGAACTGTGGAGGCAAGCCACGCGGTAACCGCGAGATCGGTCCGCACCGTCGCAGTCGTTGCCTCGATATTGCCGTTCTCGAACACCGTCCGCCAATGCCGTCCGTCGTCGCGCAGCGCCGCGAACACGAATGGCCGGAAAGCACAGGTATCGGCGACCATGGAGATCGGCAACGGATTCTTGCGATAGGCATTCCCGCCCTTCGCTCCGACCCAGACAAGCCGCTCGATCGCGAGACATTCGCCCTTGGATACGCCAAGCGGTTCTTCGACGACGCCGAGATCGACCGCGCCGCTATCCAGCGCCTTGATCAGATCCGGTGAGGACGCGCAGACGAGAGAAATCTCCACTTGCGGGTGACGTTCGGCATAGGACTTGAGAACCGGCGCAAGCGCCGTTCCGATGAGATCGTAGGGCACGCCAATGCGGACGCTGCCCTCGACTTTGCTTTCCGTCATGTCGGCCCAGATGTCGTCGTTGAGGATCAGCAGTCGACGGGCGCCCCCGAGCAGCCGTTCGCCGGCATCGGTCAGTCGAAGTCCGCGTTTCTCGCGTTCGAACAGCGCGCAGCCGAGCATGTCCTCCAGCCGCTTGATCTGCTGGCTGACGGCGCTCTGCGTCATGTGCAGCATATTGGCGGCCACCGTCATGCTCGTGTGATCGGCGACGGCTGTGAAAGTCCTGATGAGGGCGATATCAAAGTTTCTGGTCATAAATGCATTATAATCGCTAATGCATCGATCCTTCAACATTCGTTTTTCTGATGGATGCCATTCTTTTATGTCTTCGCTCGAAACGGAGACTGGATTGCGTGACCATCGAAGCCCTTTTGCCCCTGTTCCTCTTCACCTTCACCTCGACCATCACTCCCGGCGGCGCGACGACGCTCGCGACTGCATCGGGGGCACATTTCGGCTTCCGGCGTTCGATACCTGTGGTGGCCGGTTTTGCTGTTGGCCTGGGAACGGTGGCCTGCGCCGCGGGAGCCGGATTGGGTAGTTTATTGCTGGCGCTCCCCGCCCTGCAGATCGCCATGAAGGCCTTCGGCTCGCTCTATCTGTTCTGGCTTGCCGTTCGCATCGGCCGCAGCGGGCCGCCAAAAATATCCCGGGAGGTGGCAAGGCCGGTCGGCTTCCTCGCTGGCGTATGGATGCTCTGGTACAATCCGAAAGGTTGGGCGATCACGGTCAGTGCCGCGGCGTCCTTCGCGGCCCTGGCGACCGGTCCGGTATCGTTTGCGATTCTGCTCGGCCTGACATTCTGTCTGATTGCGGGTTTTTCACTGGCGATTTGGTGCGCTCTTGGGCAATTGCTTGCACGTTTGCTGAAAACCGAATGGCAATGGCACGCGCTGAATTTTTTCCTCGCCTTCCTGCTTGTGATTTCCATCATCCCGATGTGGACCTGACAACGATAAGAATTCGGTATTTTCATAGGAAATGTGGGATTTTGGGGACTCTGGGCTAGCCAGATTGGTGGGAATCTAGCCCTTGCATGCAAAGGATTAGCCCCAAAGACCGCTCGCGTCCTGACCCCGATCAATGGTATTTGCGCCACCCTGAATGTTTTCCGATGCTTTGGTGCAACATGGAACGCTATGCGCGACATTGCGACAATATCGGCGTAAACTGCAGCCTCAGACCACAGGATGAATTCGGAGGGCATTTGGAACGCCGTCTGAGTGCTATTCTTGCAGTCGACATCGTGGGCTACAGCCGCCTGATGGGAATGGACGAGGCCGGTACGCTGGCCGCGGTCAAGCGCCATCGCGCCGAAGTTTGGGATCGCAAGATCACCGAACACAAGGGCCGTGTCGTCAAGCACACCGGTGACGGCATGCTGGTCGAGTTTTCCAGCGTGGTGAACGCGGTTGCCTGTGCAGCGGAAATTCAGCGCGAAATGCTGAACCGCAACGGCGACGTCGAGCAGGATCGCCGCATCGAGCTGCGCATGGGCATCAATCTCGGCGATGTCATCGTCGAGGACGGCGATATTTTCGGAGAAGGCGTCAATCTTGCCGCTCGGCTGGAAGCGATCGCCGAACCAGGCGGAATCGCCGTTTCCGCCTCGGTGCGCGACCACGTCGGCGCCCGCCTTGGCGTAACTTTCGAGGATCGCGGCGAGCACTCCTTGAAGAACATCGCCTACAATGTTCAGGTCTACACCGTCTCCGCGAACGCGCCGATCGGCGCTTCGGTCGTGCCGATGACGCCGCGGAACGGCAGCAAGCGTCTGATTGCGGTGCTGCCCTTCGACAATATGAGCGATGATCCCGAGCAGGAATATTTCTCCGACGGCATCACCGAGGACATCATCACCGATCTCTCGAAGATTTCGGGCCTGAACGTCGTCGCCCGCAACACCGTGTTCACCTACAAGTGCAAGTCGGTGAAGGTGAAGCAGGTGGCACAGGAACTCGGCGCCGACTTCGTCTTGCAGGGCAGCGTCCGCAAGGCCGGGCAACGCGTACGCATCACCGGCCAGTTGATCGATGCGCGCAACGGCACGCATCTCTGGGCCGATCGTTACGATCGCGACCTCACGGATATTTTCGCTATTCAGGACGAGATCACGCACGCGATCGTCGACCAGCTGAAAATCAAGCTGCAGCCGGCGGAAAAGAAGGCGCTGGAAGGCGAGCCGACCGCGAACGTAGAGGCCTACACCTACTACCTTCGCGGCCGCAAATTCTCGCACGCCTGGACGCGGTCTTACCTGATGCTGGCCCGGCGGATGTTTCTGAAGGCGGTCGAACTCGATCCGGACTACGCCCGCGCCTATGCCGGTATTGCCGATTGCGATTCTGCGCTGCGAGACTGGAGCCCGAACGAATTTCCGCTGGAAGACAT
>JAGWJK010000649.1 GCA_028865845.1 Rhizobiaceae bacterium | reverse complement strand
TCGTCGCCAACAAACCCTTCTATCCGCTCTATGTCTGGTGGCTCGTCGGCAACGGCGTTCAGGCGTCGCTCTGGACGCTCGCGGCAGCACCGTTCTTCCTCGCGATCCCGTTGATCGCGAGGTCACATCCGCTTGCTGCCCGCACGGCGCTACCGCTGGTCGGCGCTTTCGATACGATCTTTGAAACCAAGCTATTCGGGCAGGCGTCCGGTACTGAGTTTTTCCTAGCCCCATGCATGATGTTGGCCGCACTTGCTTTTCGCGCCGAGGAAAAAAGGTGGCAGCGCGGTCTGGCGGTTTTTCTGTTTTGCGCAATGGCATTGCAGCACGGCCGTCTGGGCGAGGCGCTTCATCTGTGGAGCAACAACGATCTCTCCACCCTTCTCGGCCTCAATACCTTCGCTGTTGCCACGCTCATGACTTTCATCGCCCTCAGATATGCAGGGATCGAGCGCTCCAAGTCCTCATGACAGGGGACGCTTCCCGACGATCTCTAACGGCTAAATCCCCAGGAACGGCTGGATCAGCCGGACAAGCCGGCTCGTAAATTTCAACGGGGAGTCCATGATGATGAGGCAGATGCACTCGGCATCGGTCGTCGCGATCGGCTGATGGGTGATCGAGCCATCGGCGATTTCGACATCGCCGCGCCCATAGAGAGCGTTGCCATCGTGGAAGCGCCCGGAAAGCACGACACTGAGTTCCAATCCGCCATGGCTATGTTCGGGAACCGACTGACCTGCCGGGATTTTCAACAGCATGATCGTGGCCTTGCGATCGGACGTCCGAATCTTCATCCGGGCTGCGCCGCCTGGGAGCTTTCGCCACTTCAGGCCGCCGGCCGTTTCGACATAGGAGCGGAGCGGCTGCGGCAACAATTCGTCGGCCGAGCGTGTCGGCACAACAGCTGCATCGGGCTTGCTGCTTCTGATCCGGGCCAGCATATCGTTCCAGTCACCGGCATCCGAGGAAGGCGCTTCCTCGCATTCCAGAAAGTGGCCCCCGATACCTTCATAGTCGTCAAGCCGTTTGCGGCAGATGGGACAAAGCGCCAGATGGGTCGCAACCCCGATGCTCCAGCTTTCCGCCAGTATGCCGGCGGCGTAATCAATCAGCAGATCGTCAACGAGATGGTGCGCTATCATTTCTGATTTTCCTTCAGCGCGGAGCGCAGCTTCTCGCAAGCAAGCCTGATCCTCGATTTCACGGTGCCGAGGGGAATCTTCAGCGCAGCCGCAATCGCGGAATGCGGCATTTCCTCGTAGAAGGACATCCTGAGCACGTCGATCTGATCGGGCTTGAGCGCAAACACGGCCGCGCGAAGCCTCTCGGCGTCCTGTTCCCGATCGAATTCGATATCCGCGGCTTCGACGTCTTCGGGCACGAAAGCAGGATCATTCGGATCGAACGTCGGTCTTGGCCCACGGCGCAGGGCATCAATCTGCATGTTTCGGGCGATCTTGTAGATCCATGTCGAAGCTTGCCCTCTTGCCGGATCGAACTGGGCCGCCTTCTTCCAAACCGCGAGCATCGCCTCCTGGGCCATCTCCTCGGCGATAACGCGATCGCCGCTGAAACGCATCATGTAGGAACGAACCTTCGGCACGAAATGCTTGTAGAGAATTTCAAATGCCTCGACATCCTGACGCTCGGCAACCGCCGCTATCAGCGCGTTCAGGCGATCACGATCGAGACCAGTATCACTCTCCGCCAACGGCAGGGCCTTCCCATTGAATACGTGCAATCGCCAAGACTTTGCAATGGCGACTGGTATGGAGCAATATTCTGTTTCAATCGGCAACGATATCGTCATGCGCTCTATACGCCGGATATCGTCAGCGGATCATCTGGACATCGCCAAGCATAGCGATGTTTTTCGAATGATCACCGCCTCTCACGACCAGTCACAGTTGCGTGCCGCCCCCGATCCATGCATCCAAGTTGACTAATTTACCGTAAAAGCAAAGGTCGACAGCAACCGAGAGGACTGCATGATGAAAAAAATCGCTCTCCTTGGACTGCTTGCCGCTTCGGTCGCGACCACACCGGCCCTTGCGATAAGCCGTTACAATACGTCGTCCTATACGTGCCAGCAAACGCAGGCGCTCGTCCGACGCGAACGCGCGGTAATTCTGCGATACAAGGCCGATCGCTCGAACATGACGCTCTACGATCGGTTCGTCGCCGACAGCGACGCGTGCGATTCCGGATATTATGCCGACCGCACCTATATTCCGACCAAGGACAGGTCCGATTGCCCCGTCAACAATTGCCATCCGCTGTCCGATTACGACGAAAACTAGGTCGAAGCCGTGCCACGGCGGAGACGATCGCAGAACCTTGGCCCGGGTCAGCGGATATTGCCCAAACTGCCCGGGCTTCCTGTCGCAAATACCGGTCATCCAATCGACATGCCGCGGGCTTACCTTGAGGCATGAACAAGGGACCGAAGACTGCAATGCATGGTCGGCTCAATCCCACCGCGCTGAGGCTGATGGACGCCTGCGAACATCTCATGCGCGATGTCGGTACGATCGAAGAGTTGACGGCGCGGCGCATCGCGGTGGCGGCACATGCGACGCCGTCAGCGATTAGCTATCACTTCGGCTCGCAGGAAGAGCTGATCGTCGCCGTTGCCGAACGCGTCTACCACCGGCTGAATGCCGAGCGCCTGACGCTC
Source organism: Rhizobiaceae bacterium (assembly GCA_028865845.1). Classification (GTDB taxonomy): domain Bacteria; phylum Pseudomonadota; class Alphaproteobacteria; order Rhizobiales; family Rhizobiaceae; genus Rhizobium. The sequence continues at coordinate 1,127 of JAGWJK010000649.1, read as the reverse complement.
CTGCAGAACGCCATCGAACGGCGCCGGCCCAATCCTCCCGATCTCGAAGAAGTGATCGCTGCGCTTGTCGGACCGTCGATCCGCTGGAGCCTCGATCCGACCTCTAGCTATCCCGTTCTCTCGCATTTCACCTCGCTCGCACAGCGTAGCGGCGATCCGCAGCATTACCGCCGGATCGTCGAGAATGTCGAGCATCACAACGCCTTCATCGCACCGCTGAAGCGGATCGCGCCCTGGCTTGACGACGTCGATATCGGCTGGCGATTGAACTGTGCGCTCGGTATCCGTTCGCAGGTGACCCGCAGCCGGCAGCGCACCGCAATCCTCACGCGGCATCAGATCGACCTTCAGGATTCCGAAGGCGTGATCGCGCGCATGGTCGAGGTGATCGCGCCGATGTTCCGCCGCCACGCCTAGGCAGGCCCCCTACCGTCCGCATCAATCGAACAGCGTTCGAAATCCGTCATGTCGCCGAAGCAAAGCTTCTCTATCGATCATCGCAGCCACTGATGAACGAGCAAGAAAGCATTGCCGATGGCCGGCCCCCTCCTCTCCGCTGCCCAGACGACCGACGTCGAAATTCCTTCGGCGCCACCCTCTGACTGCACGGATGTCGAGACATTTCCCGTCGACTGCGACATTGCGATTCCCCCACGCCAGCCGTTCGCCGTTGCGGTTTCGACCGCGCGAAGCTGCCCGCCACTGCCGTTCCTTCTTGGTCTTCTGCCTATCGAACCGATTAGTCTTGGAGATGCATCGTGCCACGCGAAACGACTTTCATTCACCTGACCGACCTTCACATCGGCACCGCCGACGACGATCATCTTCACAGCGATACGACGGAAGCGCTGCGCCAGGTGCTGGCGCTCGTCGCTACCGTGACGCCGAAGCCACAATTCGTTGTCGCCAGTGGCGACCTCACCAATCGCGGCGACGCCGAGAGCTTCCGGCTGCTGAAGCAAATGATGGCTGAAATCGACGTTCCCGTGATCTACGCGCTCGGCAATCACGACACCCGCGCCGGCTTCTATGAAGGCATGGAAATCTCCAGCGAGACGCTCGATGCGCCCTATGACCACGCGCAGGTGGTCGATGGTATCCATATCGTCACCCTCGATTCCAGCACG
>JAGWJK010000648.1 GCA_028865845.1 Rhizobiaceae bacterium | reverse complement strand
CGGGCGTGCCGGTCGCAAAGCCCATGTCGTTCAATAGCCCCTGCAGGTCGCGGACATTTTCGCGCAGGCCACGCCGCGTGATCAGGATGCCGAGCGGCGCCTGATCCACCGGTGCTGCCTGTGTTGCGGGCGGCGGTACGGGCAGGGCCGAGACGTCGTTCGTGGCGACCTGTACCGGCTCCGCCTGAGGCAGGAAGGCTGCGGTCGAGGGGCGGAGCTCCAGATCGGAGAACAGCGCTGAGGCGGGCACTGCACCGGGCTGGAACAACATCGCGTGCTGGAAAGGCTGCGGCACCAGCGGCCCATCGGCAATGACCACGTGTACGCCGCGCTCGGTCATCTGGTAGAGCGTCTTGGCGAAGGCCTTCGGCATGCGCACGCAGCCGTGCGAGGCGGGATAGTTCGGCACGGAGTTGGATTCGTGCAAGGCGATGCCGGACCACGTCAGTCGCTGCATGAAGGGCATCGGCGAGGCCGAATAGAGGTTCGATTCGTGATAGACCTCCTTCTCAAGCACGGAGAAGATGCCGCTCGGCGTCCTGTGGCCGGGTTTGCCCGTCGACACCTTCGATGTCGCGACCACCTTGTCGCCATCATAGACGGCGAGCGATTGCCTATCCTTCGAAACGACGATCTGCAGGGTGCGGGCATCGTCTGCGGCAAAAGCGGGATGAACCAGGGCTGTGGCCGACAACAGGCCAAGTCCGAAAAGAAAACGCGGTTTCATATACACATACCAAACGCAATACTCGTGTGCGCGCAGGTTAGACTTCGAAGTTTAAGGAAGACTTGCAGCCTGACGATCCGTTCGAATTGTGGCTTCGCCGTTTCGCGGCACCGCGCCTGTCCGATAGGTGCAATTGCGGCAATATGTATTTTATGTAAATCTTAAATTACAGGCTGTGTTGCCGGGCGGGACGTTCGACATGCATGTGGACGTAATCGAGAGGCTGGAAGATCTGGATGGACTGAAGGACGACTGGGATCGCCTCTATGAGATCGACCCGGAAGCGCATTACTTTTTGTCCCGCACCTGGATCTCAAGCTGGTTTGCATCGCGCGCCTTGCCCTGGTTCGTCCTTGCGGTGAGGGAAAATGCCGACAGCCCTTGCATCGCGCTGTTTCCGATCCAGCTCGGCACCGGTCTTGATCGCGGCAAGGGCTTCTACAATGCCATTGTCATCGGCGGTTCCTATTTCGCGTCGTGTACCGGCATTCTCTGCGATCCCGCCTTTGTCGAGGCGGCGACACCGGCTCTTGCCGATCGGATCAAGTCGTTTAACTGGACCAGTCTTCATCTCGATGACGTCGATCTGTCGTGCAGGCGAATGCAATCTTTCATTGAGCATTTCCCGCTCTCCGACTTCAGCGAGGAGAGGGTGAAGCGTCCGTCGCAGATCACCGACGCCGCGGAAAGGGTTGACCCGACCATCCATGTGCATGTGCCGCTGCCGGAAGATTTCAGTTCGTTTCTGCATGACAAGCTGCACCGGCGGGTGCGACGCAACGTCCGGCGAAGCTTGCGGCAAATGGACGATTCGGCCGCTTTCCAGGTGACACATAGCGACGCCGGAACCATCGATGAGGATCTGACCGTATTGCTGAACCTATGGGATCGGCAGTGGGGTGCGCGCAATCCTCGCTACACGCGCTACCTCGTCAATAACTCCCGCGCCATGCTGCCGGACTGTTTTGCAAGCGGCAGTCTTTTTCTGCCGATCCTGTGGAAGGGCGTGACGCCGCTGGCGGCGGCTGCGATCCTTATCGATCGCCCGAGGAAATGCCTCATATGTTTCGTGAGCGCGCGCGATACCGTAATCCGGGGCCTATCGCCGGGCCTGATGTTGCACGCCCATGTCATCCGCTGGGCGATCGAGAACGGTTTCCGCATTTATGACCTCGGCGCTGGCGACTACGCGCATAAATATATCTTCGGCTCCGATGTCAGGCGCATCGAACGTTTCCGCGTCGACACCAGGACGAAACGGAACCTCGGCGAGCGGCTGGATCCGCATTGCCTGCCTTTCGTGATCGCCCGCATCAGAAGCCTGCTTGCGCCGGGTGATTTGTCCGACGCGGAAATCGGCTGCCGGCAGGTTCTGGCTGTTGATCCGGGCCATGAGGAAGCGCTGACGCTTTATCGCGAGATCGTCGCATCGCGAGCACTGTGGGAGGCGACGTCGCCTGAGGATGCAGCCAACAGTATTTCGGACCATGTGGCCATCGACCGCATCGATGCCGAGAAGCAGGCGCGCGCCGCCATCGCTCAGGATCCTGCGGATTTCGACGCCGTCCACCGCCTGAGCATACTCTTGCTGCTCCGGGGTGAGGGCAGGGAAGCCGAGGCGGAAATCGGGCGCGCGCTGGAGCTTCGCCCCGACTCGGCCGCCGCCCATTGCAGTTGTGGCAATATACTGGCCGCGATTGGCGACTTCGAGGGCGCGATCGCCCGATACGACCGGGCGGTGGCGTTGGAACCAGCGCACGCAATCGCCTACAACAATCGCGGCAACGCTTTGCGCCGCCTCGGCCTCGTGGAAGAGGCGCTGGCGAGCTACAAGAAGGCGATCGAGATCAGGCCCGACTACGAACAGGCTCTTGCCAACCGCGCCTCGCTGCTCGACGAAAAGGCAAGTGCCCTCTCGGCATAGGCCAATTTCTTCAGCAATGATGTCGCCGTGAGGTTGGAGCCGACGCTTCACATCTTGATCAGCACCTGCGCCATCACCGGCTGCTCTATGCCCTTGAGGGAAAGCCGCCGCACCTCGGTATCGGCAACAAGGACTGGGGCCTTTGCGGCTGCCTCCGCCGAGACGAGGATTTCGCCGGCGGCGGCCTGCGATTCAAGCCGTGCGGCCAGGTTGACGGCGCCGCCGATCGCGGTGAAATCGCTGCGGAAACTGGAGAATTCGCCGATTTCCACTTCGCCTGTGTGTATGCCGATGCCGACGCCGAGGGCGCCGCCCGGCAATCCGTCGAGATCGAATTCCAGGCTGTCGAGAGCGGCGGCACAGCGCTGCTGGATATCGCGCGCGGCCATGATCGCCGCGCTCGAATGATCCCTGATCTTGATGGGAAAATTGAAGATCGCCATCAGGCCGTCGCCCATCTGCTTGTTGACGATGCCGTCATGCGCCCATATCGCCTGCGCGCAGCGATCATGGAATATGCTGACGATTTCGCTCAGTTCCACCACGCCCATGCGCTCGGCAAGGACCGTGAACCCCCTGATATCGGCAAACAGGATGGTCGCGTCGGCGGCGATATGGCGCTGCTTCTTGACGTATCGGAAGGATCGCTCGCAGATCGTGCAGATGTTGGGGTTCATCTTGCTGCGGGTGATGCCGAAAGCTCGGAACGGCAGCGCGAGCGGGCCGCGAATGGGGATCGGTATATGCATCTGATCCCAGCACCCCAGGCAAATATTGGCGGTGCCGTGCGGGGCCGGTTTTGTCTGATAGGAAAGACTTGTCATCTTGTGCAATCCGTTCCGGCTGAGAGGGCCCGGTTGCCGCATAACCGATAGGAGTTTCTAATATTATCCGGATTTTTGCAACGCCTCCGATATCCGTTGCAGCTGTTGGGAATATTGCAGGCTGTTGGGCGGGCAGACCATCAGTCACTCGACATGACCGGTTTCGGTACGCTGGAATTACGGCTCGTTAGCTCAGTTTGGAGCCGCTTTCTTCATTTTCGATCGGTACGTTTCCGAAGATATATCGATGAGAACACGGACGCGTCGCTTTCGGGCAGCAAGCTCCGAAGACATGACTGCCTGCATCGCTTCGTCGCACGCAACGATATCCGGTTT
>JAGWJK010000647.1 GCA_028865845.1 Rhizobiaceae bacterium | reverse complement strand
GTCGTGCCCGTCACGCCTGGCAAACCGGCAAGCCGTTTTGCGAAATTTCGCGGACATGCGGGAAAAGGCCTGAGTACCGACGAGATCATGGCACTGACGCGTGGTGACGACTGAGGTGATCTTAGTCGATTCAAACATTCTTCTCGATATCGTAACAGACGATCTATTCGCCGCCTGGTCAAACGCAAATGGCGCCCGAAGGCGCCATTCTTGAAATCCTGCCAAACGGGTAGGCCCAAGCCCTACTCCGCCGCTTCGGCGTGGCCATGGTCGATGGCATCATCCTCGTCCTCTTCCTCCGGCTTCGGCTGTTTCCAGGCGATAAGGCGGTAGAACATCGGGATGAAGAAGGTGGCGATAAAGGTCGCCGCCAGCATGCCGCCGATGACGCCGGTACCGATGGCGTGGCGGCTGGCCGAGCCGGCGCCGGTGCTGATCGCCAGCGGCACGACGCCAAGGATGAAGGCAAGCGACGTCATCACGATGGGACGGAAGCGCAACCGAGCCGCTTCGAGCGCCGCCTGGCCGGCCGACAGGCCGTCCTTGCGTTTCAACACCGCGAACTCGACGATCAGGATGGCGTTCTTTGCCGCCAGACCGATCAGCGTCACCATGCCGATCTGGAAATAGACGTCGTTGGTGAGCCCGCGCAGGTAGGTGGCGAGCAGCGCGCCGAACAGCGCGAAGGGGATCGCGGTGATGACGGCGAGCGGCAGGCTCCACTTTTCGTACTGCGCAGCAAGGATCAGGAACACCATGATGATGCCGAAGATCATCGCTTGCGTGCCGGCGCCGCCGGTATCGAGTTCCTGGTAGGCCGAACCCGTCCACGCGATCTGGAAACCTTCGGGCAAAGTCTGCGCCGCCACTTCCTGCATCGCCTTGATGGCATCGCCTGAAGTGTAGCCGGGGGCGGGATTACCGGTGATCTTGGCGGCGTTGAAGGCGTTGTAGCGTTCGAGCTGGTCAGGCCCGATGATGCGGGTCACCTTGATCAGCGTATCCAGCGGGATCATCTTGCCGCTGTCGGAGCGCACGAAGACCTGGCGCAGATCGTCGGGCGATTCGCGGAACGGCGCTTCCGATTGCAGATTGACCTGGTAGTTGCGACCGTAAAGCGTGAAGTCGTTGACATAGAGGCTGCCGAAAGTCGCCTGCATGGCATCGAAGACGGAGTTGATCGGCACGCCGAGCGCCTTGGCTTTCTCGCGGTCGAGATCGGCGCGGAACTGCGGCACGCTGGTATTCAGCGTGGTGCGCACGGCGGTCAGCTCAGGCCGCTTGGACGCAGCCGCGACCAGCTTGTTCGTCTGCTCCGCCAGCCCCTGCACGCTCTTGCCGGTGCGGTCCTGCACATAGACCTCGAACCCGCCCGTCGTTGAAAGACCCTGGATCGGCGGCGGGTTGAAGGCAAGCACCAAGGCGTCCTTGATACCCATGTTCGCACCGATCAGCGGACCGGCAAGATTGCGGGCGTCGAGCTGCGGCGTCGTCCGCTCGCTCCAGTCCTTCAGCGTCACGAAGGCGACACCGGCACTGGTCTTCAAGCCACCCGAGAGCAGGTCGAAGCCGGAAACTGCGAACACGTCGTCAACGCCGGGGATTTTCTTGGTGTTAATAAGCGCCTGATCCATGACCGCTTGCGTACGCGGCAGGGAAGCGGCCGGCGGCAGGATGGCAAGCTCGAAGAGCACGCCCTGGTCCTCGTCCGGAACAAGTGAACCCGGCAGCGTGTAGAACAGATAGCCCGTTGCGCCGAGCAGGCATGCGACCAGCACGCAGCCGAGAATGGCGCGCTTGATGAAGAAGGCAACGCCAGCCGTATAGCCGCGTGTCAGCCGCTCGAAACCGCGGTTGAACAGTCGGAAGGGGAGCACCGGTTCGCGATGGCCGGGTTTCAGGATCAGCGCGCAAAGCGCCGGGGTCAGCGTCAGCGCCACGATGCCGGACAGGATGACCGAGATCGCGATGGTCACGGCGAACTGCTTGTACATCTGGCCGGCGAGGCCGCCCATGAACGAAACCGGTATGAACACCGAGCACAGCACCAGCACGATCGCGACGACCGGGCCGGTGACTTCGCCCATCGCCTTGATCGCCGCCTTCTTGGGAGACAATTTCTCCGTCGACATCAAGCGCTCGACGTTTTCGAGCACGACGATCGCATCGTCGACCACGATACCGATGGCGAGCACCAGGCCGAACAGCGTCAGCAGATTGATCGAGAAGCCGAGCGCATACATGCCGGCAAAGGTACCGATGATCGAGATCGGCACGGCGATGACCGGAATGAGCGTCGCACGCCAATTCTGCAGGAAAACGAAGACGACGATGACGACTAGCAGGATCGCCTCGACGAAGGTGTGGATCACCTCCTCGATCGACACTTTGATGAACTTGGTCGTGTCGTAGGGGATCTGGTAGGAAATACCCTGCGGGAAGGATTTCTGCAGCTCGTCTAGACGGCTTCTCAGTGCCGACATGGTGTTCAGCGCGTTGGCGCCCGGCTGCAGATAGACTGCAATCGGGATTGCCGGCGTGCCGTTAAGGCTGCTCTGCACCGCATAGCTTTTGGTGCCGAGTTCGATGCGCGCCACGTCCTTCAGCCGCAACGTTGCGGCGTTTGCATCGGAGCGCAGGATGATGTCGCCGAAGGCATCGACGTCAGGCAGGCGTCCCTGTGTCGTCACCGTATAGGTGAAAGGCTGGGCATTGTTGTCGGGCTGGTCGCCGAAGGTGCCGGCGGCAAATTGCGAATTCTGTTCCTGGATCGCCGTCGCGACATCGCTCGGCGTCAGATTGTACTGCGCCAGCTTGTCCGGCCGCAGCCAGATGCGCATGGAATAATCGATATCGCCGAGCAGATTGACGTCACCGACGCCGGGAATGCGCTTCAGGTCGTCGATGACGTTGAGCAGTGCGTAGTTGCCGACAAAGGCGCGGTCATAGCGACTGTCGGTCGAATACATCGCCACGAAACCGAGGATCGAGGTCGAGCGCTTGGTCACGACGACGCCGAGGCGCGTCACGTCCTGCGGCAGCGTCGGCACGGCGCGCTGCACGCGGTTGTTGACGTTGATCGCCGCCTGGTCCGGATCGGTGCCGAGCGCGAAAGTCACCGTGATCTGCATCGAGCCGCTGTTGGAGTTCGTCGACTGCATGTAGAGCATGTTTTCGACGCCGTTGATCTGCTGTTCCAACGGAGCTGCCACGGTCTGGGCGACGGTCTCGGCGCTGGCGCCGGGATAGGTGGCGGTGACGACCACCTGCGGCGGCGTCAGTTCGGGATATTGCGCGATCGGCAGGATGCGCAGACAGACGACACCCGCAAGCACGATGATGATCGAGATCACCGCCGCGAAAACGGGGCGATCGATGAAGAATCTATTGCCCAACATCAGTTTTGCGCCACCTTGTTCGCGTCAGCGGCCGATGCTGCCTGCGCGGCCTGCACCGGGGCACCAGGACGTACCTTGATGATGCCTTCGGTAATCAGCTTGTCGCCGGCGTTGAGGCCAGAGAGGACGAGCCAGCTGCTGCCGATCTTCTGGCCAAGCGTCACCGGACTGACGTGCGCCTTGCCTTCTTTGTCGATCGTGTAGACGAACTGACCCTGCGGGCTCTGCATAAGCGCCACCTCCGGAACGGTAATGGCGTTGTCGAGCGAAACCCCCGTCACCGTTGCGCGCACGAACTGGCCCGGCAGCAAACGGTGGTTGGGGTTGTCGACGACCGCGCGGGCCTGCAGCGTACCCGTCGAAACATCGATGGTGGACGAGGTAAAATCCACGACGCCGTCGTGATCGTAGCTGGTGCCG
>JAGWJK010000646.1 GCA_028865845.1 Rhizobiaceae bacterium | reverse complement strand
GGCATCTCGGTCGTAACCTCAGTCATGACCTTCGAGTATGACGGCAACGTCTTCAACATTCTCGATACACCCGGTCACGAGGACTTCGCCGACGATACCTATCGCACGCTGACGGCCGTCGACGCAGCTGTCATGGTCATCGATGCCGCCAAGGGTATCGAGCCGCGGACGCTGAAGCTGTTCGAAGTCTGCCGCATGCGCGACATCCCGATCATCACCTTCATCAACAAGATGGACCGCGAAAGCCGCGATCCCTTCGAGATACTCGATGAAGTCGAAGAGAAGCTGGCGCTGGATACCGCGCCGATCACCTGGCCGATCGGCCGGTCGAAGACCTTCTGCGGCTCCTATCACATTGCCGACAACACGGTACGCGGCTCCGACACCGAGGTGGATCCGACCAAGGTCAACGGCCCGCAGAGCGTTGCCGATCGCCTGCCTGAGAACGAGCGCCAGGCCTTCATCGACGAGACCGAACTGGCGATCGAAGCCTGCCGGCCGTTCGATCGGGACTCGTTCCTTGAAGGTCACATGACGCCGGTGTTCTTCGGCTCGGCGCTACGCAATTTCGGCGTTCGCGATCTCATCAACGCACTGGGCGAATTCGCGCCGCCGCCGCGCGATCAGGTCGCCGACGTCAGGACGGTTCACGCCACCGACGACAAGATGACGGCCTTCGTCTTCAAGATTCAGGCCAACATGGACCCAAACCATCGCGACCGCATCGCCTTTGCGCGTATCTGCTCGGGCAAGTTGGAGCGTGGTATGAAGGCGAGGCTGTCACGCACGGGCAAGCAGCTCGGCCTGACGGCGCCACAGTTCTTCTTCGCCTCGCAGCGCCAGCTTGCCGACACGGCCTATGCCGGCGACGTCGTCGGCATTCCGAACCACGGCACGCTGCGCATCGGCGATACGCTGACGGAGGGCGAATCCCTCGTCTTCCAGGGTGTGCCGAACTTCTCGCCGGAAATCCTCCGCCGCGTGCGTCTTGAGGATGCGATGAAGGCGAAGAAGCTGAAGGAAGCCTTGCAGCAGATGGCTGAGGAAGGCGTCGTGCAGCTCTTTTCGCCGGAAGACGGCTCTCCCGCCATCGTCGGCGTCGTCGGCGCCCTGCAGCTCGACGTGCTGAAGGAGCGGCTGATGGCTGAATATGGCCTGCCGGTTTCCTTCGAAATGTCGCGCTTCTCCGTCTGCCGCTGGGTTTCCGCCGATCAGGCGCTCGATCTCGACAAGTTCATCACCGCGCGCCGTGGCGATATCGCCCGCGATCTCGACGGCGATCCGGTCTTCCTCGCGCAGGACGGCTTCTCGCTGCGCTACGAGGCGGAACGTTATCCGGCTATCAAAATGGTCGCCATCAAGGAATATCACGCCGTCAAGGCGGCGTGATCGGGACCTTGTAAGGAGGCCGTCGTCGTTGGACGATGGCCCTGCGTCACTATCCAATTGAGCGCTCAGGCATCCTCGAACATGAGGGAGCGGTGTGTTGCAGCCCCGGCAAGTGCTCCGTCACCGACGGCGAGCGCCACGGAACCGGCGGCTCTTGCCGCATCGCCGCATGCGAACACCCCCTTAACGGTCGTCTGCTTGACGGCGTCGGTCGAAATGAACGATCCCATCGGTCCTTCCTCGAAGGCACAGCCGAGTTTTTCCGCCCAGGAAGCCTGCACCGAGGTTCGGCTCAAGGTGAACAGGCCGTCCATGGCGACGACCCTGCCATCCTCCAGCGCGACATCCGCGCGGTCGCCGCGAATTTCGCGAACGACTGCGGTCTCGATCGTCACGCCACGCGCATGTAATTGCGACGATTGATCGGCGTCGGGAATGAAGGCGCCGTTAGTGAAGAAGGTCGTCTTTCCCCAGTCGGGAAGCATCAGGGCATGATGCATGGAGTGCTCCGAGGATGCGATCACGCCGATGCGCCCTTGATCCAGCTCGTAGCCGTGGCAATAGGGGCAATGGAAGACCGATTTCCCCCAGCGTTCCTGCAAGCCGGGAATGGCGGGCAATCGATCGACCACCCCCGTCGCGAGGATCAGGCGCTTGCCCTTCAGCTGGGTTCCCCTGCCGATCGCAACGGCAAACTCACCCTCCGCCTGCCTGGCGGATTCCACTTTGGCGTTCAGCCACTGGACCGTCGGGTAGCGTTCGAGCTGCGCACGTGCTTCGGACACGATGACGGCCGGATCGCGACCGTCCTGGCCGAGGAATCCGTGCGATGTCGCGGCAAAACGGTTACGCCGCTCGCCGGCATCGATGACGAGAATATTCCGTCTGGCGCGGGCGAGCTGCAGGCCTGCGGACATGCCGGCATAGCTGCCGCCGATGATGATGACATCGAAGGACATGGAAATCACCTTTCGTGCTGTTCTGTTCCGTCGGCCAAAAAGCGTCGACGAAGGTTCACGACACTTCATATGTTACGTGAAATGAACGGTCAATAGTTACGCAACTCCTATTGTTGCGTGATTATGCGTTTGGTAACTTGGCAAGCGAAGCTGAAACGGATTGGAACCGGCCAACGATGAGACACGACACCCGCCTGTCGCGCATGCTGCACGTGCTGATCCACATGGATCGTCATGAAGGTGCCGCGACCTCGGAGACCATCGCGGCGATGCTCGGCACCAATGCGGTCGTGGTGCGGCGAACCATGGCCGGCCTGCGGGATCAAGGTTATGTCCGATCGGAAAAGGGGCATGGCGGCGGCTGGGTCCTGGCGCGCCCGCTGCACGACATAACGTTGCTGGACATCCATCAGGCACTGGGCGCGCCGCCGCTTTTTTCGATCGGGCTGGCGGGCGACAATCCAAACTGCGTTATAGAGCAGGCGGTCAACGCTTCGCTCGCGCAAGCCATGAGCGAGAGCGAGGCGATCCTCCTGGCGAAATTTGCCAAGGTGAGCCTGGCTGAACTCGCCGCGCAGTCCCTGGAGCGCTGGGCGCAGGCCTCGAACAGCGCGGCGGCGATGGAGGATTTCTGACCCTGCTGATCGCGTGTCATGCCTGTTCGGAATTCCCATCCCGGGTGTGGCCGCGATATTCCATCCAATATAACGCCATGCCATAGTGACGGCGACAGATGATCCTGATCCCGATAGGCGGTTTGTGATGATGAGGTTTCTCGCGGCGTTCCTTTTTGCACTCTCCGGCCTTCTGCCGATCATGGCGGAGGCACGGCAGATCACGGATGCCGCCGGGCGCCATGTCGACATCCCCGACAAGATCGATCGCGTGCTGGTCGCCGGTCCCCCGGCTTCTGTCCTTGTATATGCGCTCGCGCCCGAAAAGCTCGCCGGCTGGGTCAGCGCGCCGAGCGATGCGGCGAAAGCCTATCTTTCACCGTCCGTCCGCAACCTGCCGACCGTGGGCCGGCTGACGGGCAAGGGCGGTCCGATCAGCATGCAGGCGGTGACTGCCGCCAAGCCGGATCTCATCCTCGATGTCGGCACGGTCGACCCCACCTATGCGGCGCTTGCCGACAAGGTGCAGGCTGAGACCCATATCCCCTATGTGCTGATCGACGGCAGTTTCACGCGCTCCGGCGAGACCCTGCGCGAGGTCGGCGATATCCTCGGCGTCGCCGATCGGGCGAAGGCGCTGTCCGATTATGCCGATGCCACGATCAAGGACCTCGACGACAAGCTTGCCGCCGTTCCTGCCGATCAGCGCCCGCGGGTCTATTATGGCCGGGGCGCGGACGGGCTGGAGACTGGATTGTCCGGTTCCATCAATCTCGACATCCTCGGGGATGCCGGTGCCGTCAACGTCGCGGCGTCTGCCGGCCAGGGCGGGCTGACGAAGGTGACACAGCAGCAGA
>JAGWJK010000645.1 GCA_028865845.1 Rhizobiaceae bacterium | reverse complement strand
AGCGGCACCATAACAAAACCGTAGCGAATATCCAGATCAAAACGTGAACAAAATTGAACGCTCTTTTGACAAGCGTAGGTCGCGAAGGTTGAAAAAACACCGACGAACCGTCATCTAGAGAATTCCATCGCACAACAAGATGCGTTATGGGAAACTTCATGACGATCAAGCCTCTCATCATTCTGCCCGATCCGCTGCTCCGCCAGACATCCAAGCCTATCGAACGCATCGATGTGGATGTTCAGCGCCTTGCCGACGACATGTTGGCGACCATGTATGACGCGCCCGGCATCGGTCTGGCCGCCGTTCAGATCGGCGTTCCCCGCCGCATGCTGGTCATCGACGTGTCGCGCGAAGGCGAAGAAAAGCAACCGCTTGTCTTCATCAATCCGGAAATCCTGACCTCGTCCGACGAACGGTCGGTCTATGAAGAGGGCTGTCTCTCCATTCCGGACTATTATGCTGAAGTCGAACGTCCCGCCCGCGTCACGGTCAAGCATCTGGACCGCGAGGGTAACGAACAGATCGTCGAAGCCGACGGCCTGCTCGCCACGTGCCTGCAGCACGAAATCGACCACCTGAACGGCGTCCTGTTCATCGACTATATTTCGCGCCTGAAACGCGAGATGGTGATCAAGAAGTTCACCAAGGCTGCCAAGGCGAAGGCTGTCTGAACGCCATATGTTGAAAAACAGCCTCTGAGCGACTATGATATCAGTGATATCATTAATGGAGGTGGCAATGGGTGATCTTTTGCTGCGCGGCATCGATGACGCGCTCAAGAAACAATTGCAGGAAAACGCCCTCCGGAACGGTCGAAGTCTTTCCGATGAGGCGATAGATTTGTTGCGTCAATCGTTGTCTCAACGACATGGTGCCAGTCATTCCGCCGGGCAACGCCTACGCGTCATTCTCGGTGCAGAAAAATTGACCGAGAAGGAGCTCCAGGCAATTGCCGAATTTCGGCGTGAGTCCGACCGTGAGCCGCCGCGGTTCGAATGATTGTTCTCGATACAAACGTGGTGTCTGAGCTTCAAGGCAGATTGCACAGTGATAAGATACTCTCATGGCTCGACGGTCAGGACATCGCTGATGTTTTCCTGACGACGATTACCGTCGGAGAGATCCGTTTCGGATTGGAACTCCTTGCGGATGGCAAGCGCAAAACGACGTTGATCTCTCAGCTTGAGGCAATCGAGGTGGAATTTTCCGGGCGTATCCTCGGTTTCTCCGTTCATGCGGCTCATTACTATGGCTTAATTTCCGCACAGCGCCACAGGTTAGGTCGGCGCATGGAAACGAAGGACGCGATGATCGCCGCCATATGCATCGCCCACGGCGCGACCCTGGCGACGCGCAACACAAAAGATTTCGAAGGGCTTGATATCAGGCTCGTAAACCCGTTTGAAGGCGGCTGAAACAATCAGCCGGACGGATCTATGTCGCTCAGCATCATTTTCATGGGTACGCCCGAGTTTTCCGTGCCGACCTTGCGGTCGCTGGTCGATGCCGGACACCGGATCGTTGCAGTCTATACGCAGCCGCCTCGGCCGGGCGGCCGTCGCGGGCTCGATCTGCAGAAGTCGCCGGTGCATCAGGCGGCCGAATTGCTCGGTCTGCCGGTATTCACCCCGGTGAATTTCAAGGATCCAGACGAGCGCCAGCGCTTTCGCGATCTCGGCGCCGATGTCGCCGTGGTCGTCGCCTATGGCCTGCTGTTGCCGGAGGCTATCCTCACCGGCACGCGGCTCGGCTGTTACAATGGCCACGCTTCGCTGCTGCCGCGCTGGCGGGGTGCGGCGCCGATCCAGCGGGCAATCATGGCCGGAGACAAGAAGACCGGCATGATGGTGATGAAGATGGATAAGGGCCTGGATACCGGCCCCGTCGCGTTGACCCGGGAAGTCGAGATCACGGAGGCGATGACCGGCGGAGAGCTGCACGACAAACTGATGCTGACCGGCGCCAAGGCGATGGTCGAGGCCATGGGAAAGCTTGAATATGACGAGCTGCCGCTGACCGAGCAGCCCGCCGACGGTGCCGTCTATGCCGCTAAGATCGACAAGGGTGAGACCCGCATCGATTTCAGCAAGCCGGCTGCCGCCGTCCATAACCATATCCGGGGCCTTTCGCCGTTTCCCGGCGCCTGGTTCGAGCTCGACATTGCCGGCCGTCCCGAGCGCGTCAAGGTGCTCAGCGCTGAACTCGCCGATGGTGAGGGGGCGGCGGGAGAAGTGCTCACAGATGACTTGGTGATCGCCTGCGCCACTGGCGCCATCAAGCTGACGAAATTGCAGAAGGCTGGCGGCAAGCCATTGATATCAACGGATTTCCTGCGCGGCACGTCGGTTGCGCGCGGCACGCAGCTCTCCGTGGAGCGCGGCTGATGCCGCGCTACCGCATGACCGTGGAATATGACGGAATCCCCTATGTGGGTTGGCAGCGTCAGACCAATGGTCCATCCGTGCAGGGCGCGATCGAGGGTGCCATCCGGTCGCTGACCGGAGATGAGGTCTCGATCCGTGGCGCGGGCCGCACGGATTCCGGCGTTCATGCCATGGGCCAAGTCATGCATGCCGATCTTTCCAAGACCTGGAAGCCCCATACGCTGCGCAACGCGCTGAACGCCCATTTGCGCATGGCGGGAGACCGCGTCGCCATTCTCGATGTCACCGAGGTCGATGAGAGCTTCGATGCTCGCTTTTCGGCTGTTCGCCGCCATTATCTCTACCGCATCATTGCGCGCCGTGCGCCTCTGGCGCTCGAGGCCGGCCGTGCCTGGTGGGTGCCGAGGGATATGGATCACGAGATCATGCACGCCGCGGCTCAGACCCTCGTCGGCCGGCACGATTTCACCACCTTCCGCTCGGCCCATTGCCAGGCGAACAGTCCTGTCCGCACGCTCGATCGGCTGGACGTGACGCGTAGTGGCGAACTGATCGAAATTCGCGCGACCGCGCAGAGCTTTCTGCATAATCAGATCCGCTCCTTCGCTGGCACGCTGAAGCTTGCGGGCGAGGGCAAGTGGACCCCGGATGATGTTCGTGCGGCGCTGGAGGCGCGCGACCGCAAGGCCTGTGGCCCCGTCGCGCCGCCGGACGGCCTCTATTTCATGCAGGTGGACTATCGCGACCCGGCAGCTGCAGTGCCGGAATTCCCTGAGGATGAGCAGGACGATTTCTAGGCGATCGGCGGCTTCGAGAGAGCGGGGCCGGCGACACCATGTCGGCCTCGGTCAAAAGACCTTGCGAAAGAAGAACCGCTTGCCGCCTCTCGGATAGTTATCGAGCACGCCGAAGCGCTCATATCCCTTCTTTTCGTAGAAACCGGGCGCCTGGAAACTGAATGTGTCGAGCCATATGCCGATGCAAGACTTCTCCCGGGCGATCCGCTCGGCTTGTGCAAGGAGCTTCGTTCCGAAATCGCCACCGCGAAGGTTTTCGGGAACGAACAACAGCTCCACGAAAAGCCAGTCGTAGTAAAGTTTCGCCCAGAGGCCGCCGACGGATTGCCCGGCTTCGTCCTTGAGCATGATGCCGATCTGCTCGTATCCATCGTTGCCGGTTTGCGCATCGTTGAAGGCAAGCAAAGGATTGAGGATCGCCAGATGGTCTTCCTCCGAAGGCGTGTCGAGAACTGTGATGACTGCGTTTGGCATGCTTTCCCCCGCTGAAAATTACCGCACATCGCAGTTTAACAGTGATTTACACCTCGCGGGAACTCAGCCAGGCGGATAGATGTCGAGGAAGCGCTGCAGGAAGTCGGTGAGGAACATCGCCGGAATGAGCAGTATCAGCGTCAGGGCCGCGACGAACAGCGGAT
>JAGWJK010000644.1 GCA_028865845.1 Rhizobiaceae bacterium | reverse complement strand
GGTCCGAGAAGTCCGAATTGATGGTGATGTGAGTCTTGTCCGCAAGCGGCTTGATCGTCTCGAAAGGGCGGTTGCTGTGTTTCGAGGCTGTCGTCGCGAAGAGACAATCGATCTTGCTGATTTCTGGCAGCCAAAGGGCAAGGGCCGCGGCGCGCTTGTAGCCGGCCGCCGTCAAATGAGGATCCATCGGATCTCCGGATTTCTCCGCATGTCGCATGACGAAGACGGTTTTCGGTGCCACGTCGTCCTCCCGAGACAGTTGGCAATACGTAAGCGCTAGTGAATTTATCCGTAATAGCTGTTTATGACAAAGTTGCTACAGGATGCACTGCAGCGCAAATTTCGCGAGCACACCTTTGACACTTGAACGCGCGACTAGAGAGTCTAGATTTTAGGACGCCGATCATGACGCGCCTGCCCACGGCATCGAGGACAAAGCTTGCATCGGCCATCCTGCTCGTCTGCCAGTCAACGATGCGACGAGCGAAGATGTTGATGACAAAGACTGCGTAGACGAAGCCCTGCCAAGTGGCGACATAGGCGAAGTCCGAAACCCACAGCCTGTTTGGTGCGCCGGTTTTGAACTGGCGGCTCACCCGTTCAAGCCGGCTCGGGACCAACTTGTCCGGGAGTGTCGTGCGGATCGGCTTTCCCCGAATAATCCCCTGCAAGCTCATCGCTCCATTTTCTCAGAAGTTGCTGCCTCCGGCAAACCCGAGGCGGTTAACTGCGGCTCGGGATGCGTCTCTTAGCTCCACGTCAATACGCCCAAGGTGAAAAGCCGGAATTTTCACTGACGGTAGCCGGTTGGCGCCCCTGTCGGTCGTTGGAGTGTGCGCCGCATCTGCCCGAAAGCGGACCTCGCCAGCAACAAGCTGATATCGAGAGGAAGCTGAACCGTAGCTCGAGCCGGCACCATAGTTCCTGTAAGCGGCTCCAATGTGCGATAAAGTATTCCCCAGCAGTGTTTTGAGAGGACGTCGTGCCCACAGACGGGACCATCATCATCGGGGCCGGCCCAGCGGGCCTTGCATGCGCGGCGGCACTTCGATCCGAGGGGCAAGGTTCAACCATTCTCGAGGCCACCCATCACGTGGGGGCATCGTGGCACAAGCACTACGACCGACTCCACCTGCACACTGCCAAAGCCCATTCAGCGTTGCCGGGAATGCCGATGCCACGAGATTTCCCGCGCTATCCCTCGCGTCTGCAGGTGATCAGGTACCTGGACGACTACGCTTACGACAACAGCCTCAAAATCCTGTTTGGCAAGCGAGCGGTTTCCATTCGAAATGGTGACTGCTGGGCCGTTGAGACCGCGGATGGCGATCAGTTTAGAGCTCGTTCAGTCGTCATCGCGACTGGGCTCGCGAACACGCCCATCCGGCCGACCTGGGAGGGGCAGGACAAGTTCGCGGGGCCAATCGTTCACTCATCCGAATACCGCAATGCTGACGCCCTGGACGCGCGTCGGGTCCTTGTCGTTGGATTCGGCAACTCGGCGGGCGAGATCGCGCTTGAATGCGCCGAAGCGGGTCTCGACGTCGCCCTGTCGGTTCGCGGGCCCGTGAACGTCGTCGCTCGGGAGATATTTGGAATCCCGAGCGCCACGATCGCAATCGCTCAATCGCGCCTTCCGCCCAAGCTTGCCGACGCGATCAACGCGCCGTTTCTACGAATGCGCTATCCCGATCTGGAAGAGCTCGGCTTGAAACGGGCATCCAGTGGCCCGCTGAGCACGATGATCCAGCGAGGGAGGACACCACTGATCGACATTGGAACCATGGCGAAAATCAGGGAGGGTCACATCGAAGTGTTTCCCGGCGTAGACAGATCTGACGATGGCACCGCGTATTTTGCCAATGGGAAATCTTTCCAGTGCAACGCCATCGTACTGGCAACCGGCTACGACCACGGCCTTGGTAAAATCCTGCCCGATCTTGCCGAAAGGTTTCCTGAGGCCGACAGACCGCCGAGGAACGAAGTTCACCCAGCAGGCGATGGCCTGTATTTCTGCGGATTCAACGCTGCGACGACAGGGCTCCTTCGCCAGATCGGCATAGAGGCAGGCGAGATCGTCGCCTCTATCGGGCAACGCCATGGCCCTTGATAGACGGAATTCGTGCGGCACGGCAAATGCTCGCTCGCAGCGATACGAGCATGCTCTCCTTAAGAGCCGCCGGACAGGGCGCGACCGTCATGACATACGTCGATTTACAGTAACGTACTTACCTGATCACAGCGGCTTGATTACCTGAGAAAACCTGCTTCGATGATGATCGAGCGGGAGTGGAGCAAACTGTGTTCGGGCGCACCCGGTATTGACGACAAGCTTACCCAACGTCCTTGCGGGTGCCGACGTCTTTGCGAATAAGGGGCTATGAAACTATGCTTTCCGATCTGCTCAACGCCCCGTCGCCGGACCAGGTCTCTCAGGTCATCACGCATTCGATTGCCCCTTCTTTTCTTCTGGGAGCGGTGGCGGCCTTCGTCTCGCTTTTGTCGTCACGACTGAATGGAATTCTCGAGCGCGTTCGCGACTTGAATGCGCTCCCGGAAAGCGAACACGCCATGAGCCATCTCAGAGAAGACCTCCCTCGGCTACGGCGGCGCGCGCGCCTGATCAACAGAGCAATCTTCTATTCAGTTGTCAGCGGCGTCATGGCCACATTCCTGGTGATTTTCTCGTTCGTCAGCGCCTTCTTCGGGCGGCAGCATGTGCTTGGCGCAGGCCTTCTATTTCTCGTCGCGCTCTCGCTGCTTGCAGCGTCTCTCATCACCCTGGCGATTGAAGTCAGAATATCGCTGAACGAATTCGACCATCATGCCATCGGCCCACGCACAGGCGGCTGAGGCGACATGGCGACAGGTGTCACCCGGCGCTGCCGGGTGACACATCGTCCGGTCGATGTCGTCAAGACCTGATAAACGAGAGCAGGTCGGGGTTGAGGACATCCGCATGTGTGGTCAGCATGCCATGGGGGTAGCCCGGATAGGTCTTCAGCGACCCGTTCTTGAGCAACTTGACCGCACGCGGCACGGAACTGGCAAAGGGGACGACTTGATCGGCCTCGCCATGCATCACCAGCACCGGCACGGTGATCTTCTTGAGGTCTTCGGTATAATCTTCCAGCCAAGAGTCGACAGTCGCATAGTGAGCCAGGGCACCACCGGCCATGCCCTGGCGCCACCAGTTGGCAATGATCGCCTCCGAAGGCTTGGCCCCGTCGAGGTTGTAACCGTAGAACGGGTTCTCAGGGACGAACCGGAAGAACTCCGCCCGGTTGCCCAGTACGCCCGCGCGGATCGCTTCGAACCACTCCGGCGCCTGACCGGACGGGTTTTCCTCGCTCCGGTACATGTTCGGCGTCAGGGAAGCGACCAGCACCGCCTTTGCGACGCGCTCCTGGTGACGGGCGACATAGCGAGCCACCTCACCGCCACCCGTGGAGTGGCCGATATGGACCGCTTCGCGCAGGTTGAGGTGCTCGGTCAGGGCCGCGAGGTCGGCAACCCAATGGTCCATGTCATTGCCGGTGCCGGGCTGGTCGGACCGGCCGTGGCCGCGCCGGTCGTGGGCGATCACACGATAGCCGTGGCCGAGGAAGAAGGTCATCTGGGCGTCCCAGTCGTCCGCCGACAGCGGCCAGCCGTGGCTGAAAACGATCGGCTGGCCTGAGCCCCAATCCTTGTAGAAGATGTTTACGCCGTCTGCGGTAGTAATTGTAGGCATCGAGTCGCTCCTTCTCTGATTGGACACAGTTGATTGGGAAATACCTCCGCGGAGGCGCGTTTGATTATATCCCGAAATTGCGACGTTGACT
>JAGWJK010000643.1 GCA_028865845.1 Rhizobiaceae bacterium | reverse complement strand
AATGCGGAAGCGGCACGCTTCTGCTGGCTCATATCGGCCTGCAGCACGTCAAGATCGCTGGCGAGTTCTGCCTGGAGAGCATATTCGCTCATTCCCGACTGTCGATAGTAGCCCAAACCGCCGATCGCACCACTGGCGAAAAGAACGGCGGCAAAGCCGCAAGCTGTTATACGGACCCACATCGGTCGTTTAATGGAAATATCGCTCATATGTCTTCCAATGTTCTAAAGTATGGTGACTCTTGACCGGCTACGAAACTTTCCGTTTCAAAATGAATAAAAAGAATTGCATTTTAACTAATAAAATTACTGTTTTTACGAAGGAAACAGACGCGCGGCAATAATGCCGCGAAGTCTCGCGCCATACGTCCGGGATGGTTGTACTTGTGATTGTCAACGAAGTGCCTGGCGGATCATCGCCGGCAAGAAACGTCACTGATCGGTCGAGCTGTCTTCGTCGTGGGCCATGCGGAAGATGATCTTCTGCGGCCGTTCCCCCTGTCTGGAAACGAGGATCGTCACCGTGCACCGATCCGCATGGGGACGTACCGATAGAAGTCTTCCCTGGGTTTTGGACAGCACTTCGTCGACCGCTGCGCTGCAGTCGATAATCTTGGTTGCCGACACGTCGACAGGCACGACGCTGGCCGGATGCGCCGCCGCAACGGATGCAGACAATAGATATGCAATCAAAGACATTCGGCCACCAGCGTTTTCCCGGGCGAGTTTAGCGCCGTGGGATAGGAGACGCAAATACCGGAGACGACGGTGGAGCCCGCTTCTGCGATGTTTTTCCACCGTCTTTCGGGTTCAGCCGTCGGAGACTTTTCTTCCTCGACGGCTGCGCTCCGCACTTAACCGATCAAAGAGCGGATGTAGTCGATCGAGCGCTTTGCCAGGACTTTCCAGTCGGTCGGGTTGTCGTGCTCCACCACCAGCACATCGGCGCGGGTGTGTTCGAACAAGGGATAGAGGGACTTCCAGTCGATGATGCCATCGCCAGTCGGGGTCCATCCGTCGTCGATTTCGGTTCCAGCAAGTGCCGTATCCTTGAGCTGGATGGTCGTGATGCGGTCGGCATAGCGTTGCAGTTCCTTGGCCGGATCGGCCCAGCCGCGGGTCACCCAGCCAATGTCGATTTCGAAATCCACGCCGGGACCAGCCGCTTCCAGCAGGAGATCGATCGGACGCGAGCGATCTTCCAGCCGATGGTATTCAAAATCGTGGTTGTGCCATGCGACTTTAAGCCCTTCCGCCTTGGCGGCTTCGGCGCCGATCCTCAGTTTCTCGCCGACCTTGCGCCACCCGTCCGCCTGCACGCTGCGCTCAGCCGCCGGGAGATAGGGAGGGATGAGCGTCTTCGTTCCCAGCGTGTGGGCATAGTCGAAGAACCGGCGCGGATCGTTGACCAGGCCGGCGAGCGGCATGTGAATGCCGGAGCACGCAAGCCCGACATCATCGATTTTCTTTCGGAATTCCGCAGCATCGTTTTCGTAGAGCGGCAGCCATAATTCGACGGCATCGTATCCGACCTCGGCCAGATAGTGGAGGTGAGGATCGACCGGCAGAAAATGCCGGGAGGAATAAAGCTGAAAAGAAATCGAGTAACGGGACATGGTTTCTTCCATCATGAGCTGGTTATGAGGCAAAGGTGCAGGAGACATGCGCTGTCTTGAGGCTGGTGGCATCGGCTTTCGTCTCCGGTTCCAGACGCTTACATCGCTTTTGATCTCCATGAAATCGTCGATCTCTGCCGCGCGGCGGATGCCGTTTCGGTGTGGCCGAAAAGCGTAGGGCCGTCGAAAAGACAACGCCTTCCGCCCGAAGACATTTCTGGTACCTTCACAAGGCGAAGTTGGCGCTGAGCAATACTCGTTCTCGACGATTGGATGTGGCCGATGATCCTGGATTTTGAGACGATCTTCAAACGCGAATTGGATGTCGTCAATTTCAGGCGCCAGGCGTTGCTGCAGGACGGCGCGGAAGCGAAGACCGCAACGGACGAAACTGCGACAAAAGCGCCTCCGAATTACCGGTTCCATGTTCCTCGTGCGGAGGCTAGGCTCTCGAAGGATCAGGCGATAGCGGACAGGCGCGGTACGGTCCGGATGGAGACCGGCAGCAATCTGATTGGGCTCTCATTCTCTGGCGGCGGAATTCGTTCGGCCGCATTTTGCCTTGGGGCCGCGCAGGCGCTGGACGCGCTATCGCCCGACGGCGAACCGCGCGTCTTCGATGCATTCGATTATCTCTCGACGGTGTCTGGCGGCGGTTATATCGGGACATCCATCGTCTCGGGTATGATGCAGGAACCGTACACATTCCCTTTCGCGAGCAAGCTGGACGCCCAGGAAACGCCTGAAACGCAGCATCTCAGAAACTATTCCAATTTCCTCGCTCCCACCGGAGCGATCGATTATCTGACGAGCTTTGCGATCCTGCTGCGCGGACTGCTGGTGAATGCGCTGATCGTTCTTCCGGGTCTGCTTCTCCTTGCCGTGCTCACTGTTGCCTGCAACCCGCATTCGACTGACCTCGGACAGCCCGATATTTTCGGCCTGCCGCTCAGCAACATCGGGATTCCCTTCGTGACGATAAGGGGTTTCGAGGCTTTTACGCTGACGGTCAATGTCGCCATCGTAGCATTTGTTCTCATGTTCCTCAGCGCTATCTTTACCGCGCGCACGTTTCAGACCAGTCAGTTGGCGACCCGTGAAATGCTTGCCCGCGTGCTTGGCTGGCTGGTGCTGGCGATCGTCGCCGCTTTCGTCTTCGAGCTGCAGCCACTCGTCATCAGCGGCATGTTCCAGGACACAAAGACCGGTGCGGTCAACGTCACCGGTCTCGACGACGGCGCGCTGAAGACGGCTCTGCTCGGCGTCGCGCACGTCGTACCGGCTCTGGCGAGCGCGTTGCTTCCGGCGGCGATCGTGTTGATCGGCATCGCGCAGAAGCTGGCGAACGTTGCCAAGGCGGCGCTCGGAGACGTGACGTGGAAGGCGTTTCTGCAGAAATATGCGAGCCGCATCGCGCTTTATCTTGCCGCGGTTGTGGTGCCCCTGCTGCTGTGGGTCTGCTATCTCTATTTGTCTTCCTGGGCGATCAGGCCGGACCCCGATACCTTGGTCGAGGGGCCGCCCCCGGCTGTCACCGCCGCTGCATGGCTCTCCGGCATCGCGAGCCATGTCCCGTTGATCGATCGGCTCGGCCCGATCGGCTCGCTCTATCTGTGGGTCGCCTTGCTGCTTGCCTTCATCTGCCTGTTCATCAGCCCGAATTCCAACTCGCTCAATCAGCTTTACCGAGACCGCCTCAGCCGAGCCTTTCTGTTCGAGCGGACGGCCGTGACCCACGACAAGCCTTCGACGGACGTCGATCGCTGGACGTTTTCGTCGTTGAAGCAATTCCATGCTGTGAAGAAGGAATGGGATCGGGGCGCCGCCTATTCGCCCTATCTTCTCGTCAACACTGCAATCAACCTGATGGGATCAAAGGATCTCAACAAGCGCGGGCGCAATGCCGACAACTTTATCTTCAGCCCGCTCCATGTCGGCAGCCGGGCAACAGGCTATGTCGCGACCAAGCAGATGGAGAAAGCGGTGCCGTCACTCACCCTTGCAACGGCGATGGCGACATCGGGTGCGGCAGCATCCGCGAACATGGGCAACCACACTGTCCGCATATTGACCTTCAGTCTATCGCTGCTGAACGTGCGCCTTGGCTATTGGCTTGCCAATCCGAAGAGGCTCGATGCGCTGCGCCGGTGGCCGGAAAAACGGTGGTCGAATTTCGGCACCTGGTACTTCGCCAACGAGAGTGCCGGCCGCCTG
>JAGWJK010000642.1 GCA_028865845.1 Rhizobiaceae bacterium | reverse complement strand
TCGCGCCGTAATCCGGCCGGCCGGCCGACGCCGCGATGCCATCGGGCTTGGCAGGGGGCAGGGCATACCAATGCCACACCATGGCGCCACGGCTGAGTGTCGCCGCCGCAGGCAAGGCCAGGGCGGCTGAAAACGGCGGAAGGCCGCGGGCAATGGCGGCAAGTGCTGCCGCACGCAGCCCAAAGGAGAGCACCAGGGCTACAGCGCCATAGGTGCCGATGCGGCTATCCTTCATGATCGAAAGTGCCCGATCGCGATCCCGGCCGCCGCCGATGCCATCAGCCGTATCGCTAAGGCCGTCTTCGTGCAGCGCGCCTGTCGTCATCGTCTGGACGGCGAGAGCCAGTAGAGCCGCCATCAGCGGATCGGCACGAGATGCCAGGAGTACGCCGAAGACGATCGCTGCAGGAAGGGCGATGAGCAAGCCGGCGAAAGGAAAGGCGCGGGAAGCCCGGTCGAGCCTGCCGTCATAGCCTTCGAAAAATGACGATGGCACGGAAATACGGCTGAGAAACGCCACGGAACGGGCAATGTCGCTTGTATATTCCCGAAGGCTCATTCCGTTCCCGTTATTCCTGCGACAGCATCGGACGCTTTTGGAGTTGTTCGCATCCATGCCGACGACTAATAGAGTCGCACGCAAAGAACCTGATTTGAGACCAAAAGACAAGGAACGGCACTCATGAGCGTCACCGGCCTGCCATTCGACGATTTCCGCACCCTGCTGCGCGACCTTCCGGGCCCGGACTCCCGAGCGTTGGTAGCGGCACGCGAGCGTGACGCACAGCTCACCAAGCCGCCTGGCGCGCTCGGGCGTCTGGAAGAGATCGCTTTCTGGCTGGCCGCCTGGACAGGCCGGTCGCCCGCCGTCAACCGGCCGCTCGTCGCGATCTTCGCCGGCAATCACGGCGTCACCAAGCAGGGCATCACGCCGTTTCCGCCGACCGTGACCCAGCAGATGGTGGAGAATTTCGCCGCCGGTGGCGCTGCGATCAACCAGATCTGCGTTGCCTACGATCTCGGACTGAAAGTTTTCGATCTGGCCCTGGATTTCCCGACCGCCGATATCACCGAGGAGCCGGCGCTTTCCGAGCGCGATTGCGCGGCGACGATGGCCTTCGGCATGGAAGCGATCGCCGGCGGCACCGACCTGCTCTGCGTCGGTGAGATGGGTATCGGCAACACGACGATTGCCGCCGCGATCAACTATGCGCTTTACGGCGGCACCGCCGAGGAATGGGTCGGACCCGGCACAGGCTCCGAGGGCGACATGTTGAGGCGCAAGATCGCCGCCGTCGAAACGGCAGTCGCCCTGCATCGCGCACATCTCTCCGATCCGCTGGAAGTGCTGCGTCGCCTTGGCGGTCGTGAGATCGCCGCCATGGCCGGCGCCATCCTTGCGGCCCGCATGGAGCGCATCCCCGTCATCATCGACGGCTATGTCGCCACCGCCGCCGCCTCGATCCTCAAGGCTGCCAACCCATCTGCGCTCGACCACTGCCTCATCGGTCACGTCTCCGCTGAACCCGGTCACTTGAAGGCGATCGAGAAGCTCGGCAAGACGCCGCTGCTGGCACTCGGCATGCGTCTCGGCGAAGGCACTGGTGCAGCCCTTGCGGCAGGAATCGTCAAGGCTGCCGCCGCTTGCCATTCCGGCATGGCGACTTTCGAAAGCGCCGGTGTCAGCAATAAGCACTGACCGATAAAACGGCGGAGCGCGACATCTGCGCTTCGCCTGGAAATCTCCAGCTGATTTCCGTTTTTGTCATAAATCTGTAATGTTTTTACGGCGCCGACTCAGCGGTCGGCTTGTCTTGTGCGACA
The DNA here is from genome assembly GCA_028865845.1 of Rhizobiaceae bacterium. Classification (GTDB taxonomy): domain Bacteria; phylum Pseudomonadota; class Alphaproteobacteria; order Rhizobiales; family Rhizobiaceae; genus Rhizobium. Next base: position 2,007 of record JAGWJK010000642.1, on the reverse strand, counting down.
TGAGGCGCTATTCGCAAGGCGTCTAATTTACGATTGAGACAGTGCGAGCGGGGCAGGTATGGCCGAGTTTTCGAAATCAGCGGTAACCAAGGAGACCGGCATTCGGCATTTCTTCGCCGCGGCCGGCTATTCATGGGGCGGCTTTCAACGATTGCTGCAGGAATCGGCCTTCCGTCAGGAACTGCTGTTTGCCGCGGTCGGATTGATCCTGCTTGTCGTCGTCGGCGCGACGCTTGCCGAAATCATGATCGCCGTGGTGCTGTTTCTTGCGGTTTTCGCCGTCGAGGCGATGAATACTGCGGTCGAAGAGGTCATCGACCGGATCTCGCCGGAGATTTCCATCGTGGGCAAACATGCCAAGGATCTCGGCTCCTTCGCGGTGCTCTGCATGCTTGCCGCAAGCGGCCTCTATCTTCTTTACACGATCTGCAGCCACCTGTTTTTCCGCTAAGGAAAAAGGCCCGATAAGAGCACGCGTTTATCCGCGCCGTCGTGAGAAGGTCGTGATATCCCGTCCGTTCAGTTCTCAGGCGAAGCTTTTCTTGCGGCGCTCGACAGCCGGCGTATCTTCCACTGCCGGCAGGCTTTGCAGCACACGCTTGGCCGGCAGGATCGCGATGACTTCGGTGCCTTCGCGCAGCTTGGATTTCAGAATGAACTGACCGTCGTGCTTGGCAAGAATCGCCTGGACGATCGGCAGACCGAGACCGGTGCCCTGTTCCGCGCTCTTGATGGCGATCGATCCCTGGCCGAAGGCGGAGAGCACAACGGGGATTTCCTCTTCGGGAATGCCCGGGCCATTATCCTTGATCGCTACGTACTGGCCGCCGCCAGCCGTCCAGCCAACCTTGACGCTGATCTCGCCGCCCTGCGGCGTGAATTTTACTGCGTTCGACAGCAGATTGAGGATGACCTGCCGTACGGACTTCTCGTCGGCCCAGACCGATGGGAGCTGCTTTTCGAATTGCGGCGTGATCGAGATGTTCTTGGCGCGGGCTCGCAGCTGCACCATGCCGATGCAATCTTCCGCGACATCGAGCAGCGAGATCGCTTCTTCGTTCAATTCATATTTGCCGGCCTCGATGCGGGAAAGGTCGAGGATCTCGTTGATGAGATTGAGCAGATGCTGGCCGGAGCGATGAATGTCCGTGGTGTATTCGCGATAGGTCGGATTGTTGAGGGGTCCCATCACTTCCGCCGACATCACTTCGGAAAAGCCGAGAATGGCGTTCAGCGGCGTTCTGAGCTCATGCGACATCGAGGCCAGGAACCGGGATTTGGCGAGGTTCGCTTCCTCGGCGCGGCGGCGCGCTTCATCCGACATGGATTTCGCCACTTCCAGCTCGGCGATGAGGTCGTCCTTTTCCGATTGGAAGGAAAGGATCTTCAGGTTCGACTGAAACAGCCGATCGGTGATGAAGGTAAAGAAGACCACGGCAATGGCCACAGTTCCGGTCAGCGCGATGTCGAAGGGATCGCGCGTCAGCGCTGACTTAACCGCAAGCGCGACGGTCGCAGGTGCGAAAGAGAAGGGAACGGCGCGTGGCAGCATGAAATTCGCCATTGCGGTGACGCAGACCGCCACCAGCAATGTCGCGCCTTTGTAGAGCACCAGTGAATCGCCGCCGCAGGTCGAACAGCCCTGCATGGCGAAGAACGCCCAGCAGCAGCCGAGAAGAAGCTGGGCAAACAACAACGCCTGGCGCCATTTCTTGGCGCTCTCGACAGTCATCTCCTGCTTCTTCGCCCGCCGGCCGAGCCACATATTGATGGCGTGCGCCGTCAGCGTCGGGATGGCCCATGCGAAAATCTGGGCATCACGCGTCAGATAGATGCCGACGGCCGTGACGAGGACGACGAAGATGGGCATCACCGATGCACCCTGGAGCAGGGTATCGAGATGCATCATCATCACTTCGCGATCGAAATTGCGGCTATGGCCGGTCTGGAGCCGCTCACGCGTCTCGCGCACCGCCTTCGAAACAGCCCGGTTACGGTGACTGCGCG
>JAGWJK010000641.1 GCA_028865845.1 Rhizobiaceae bacterium | reverse complement strand
GACCGCACCAGGCCGTCACTATGTCGAGGATTGCCGCCGCATCCTTGGCGATATCGATGAGGCCGAGGCTTCGGCGGGCGGATCCTATGCGACGCCGTCGGGGGTGCTGACCGTCACCGCACCGGTGCTTTTCGGGCAATATCATCTGATGCCGGTCATGACCGAATTCCTCGCTCAGCATCCCGCCGTTGTCGGGCGCGTCCTGTTTTTCGACCGTATGGTCAATCTGGTGGAGGAAGGCATCGACGTTGCCGTTCGCATCGGTCAGCTGCCGGATTCAAGTTACAGCGCCATCAAGGTTGGCTCGGTGCGGCGCGTCGTCTGCGGCGCCCCCTCCTATTTCGAACGTCATGGCGTGCCCCGGACGCCTGCCGATCTCGCCGCCCATACGCTGATTGCCAATACCAACTCCTCAGCGCCGGTTGATTGGCGCTTCGGCCCGGAAGCCAAGTCGGCGATTGCTTTTCACCCGCGCCTGTTCTGCAACACCAATGAAGCCTCGATCTCTGCGGCGATGAGCGGCTGGGGCCTGACGCGCACCTTGTCCTACCAGATCGACAAGCCGGTCGCGGATGGCCGGTTGCGGACGATATTGGAGGAATTCGAGCCGGAACCCCTGCCCATCCACGTTGTACATACCGAGGGGCGCTATGTTTCGGCAAAGACCCGGGCTTTCGTCGATTTCGCGGTGGATCGGCTGCGCGCTGCGGGGATAACGTCGGCATCGACGGTTTCGGGAAAAGGGCGTGCATGATGCGAGCCGTGGCGATGATCATTTTTCCGGGCGTGCAAGCCTTGGACGTCTCCGGCCCGCTGGATGTGTTCGCCGAAGCAAATGCCTACATTGCCGACGGCGAGGGATATCGGGTGACGCTCATCGGTCCGCAGCGCGAACCGTTCCGCGCCTCGAACGGTATGCTGCTCGCACCGGATCTGACCTACGAAGAAGCTGGCACCGGCTTCGACATGGTCCTGGTGGCCGGAGGGCCGGAGCTTCCCGTCTCGGCTCCCGATCCACGTCTTGTCGATTGCCTGAACAGGATTGTCGGCACTGCCGCCCGCTACGGCTCGGTGTGCACGGGTGCCTTTGCGCTTGGCCATGCCGGGTTGCTCGCCGGGCGCCTGGTGACGACGCACTGGCAGAATGCGCCGGCGCTGGCGCGGATGTTTCCGGATGCAAATGTCGATTTCGACCGCATCTACATTCGCGACGGCGCGCTGCTGACGTCCGCGGGCGTTACCGCGGGTATCGATCTTGCTCTGGCAATCGTCAGCGAAGATCATGGCAGCAAAGTTGCGCTGGCCGTCGCCAAGCGCCTGGTGGTCGTCGCGCAAAGACAGGGCGGGCAATCGCAGTTCAGTCCTTATATCGCGGCGCCGACGGAAGAGGGGTCGCCGATCGCCAAAGTCTACGCCCATGTCATGGCGCATCTGCGCGATCGCCTTTCCGTCGCCGATCTTGCCGGACAGGCGGGCATGAGCGCGCGCAATTTTGCTCGCGCATTCGTGCAACAGGTACAGGCGACGCCGGCGGAATTCGTGGAGCAGGCCCGCGTCGATGCGGCCCGTAATCTTCTCGAGGGAAGTGATCTGGCGCTGAAAGCCATCGCCTTCGAATGTGGCTTCGGCAATGTACAGCGCATGCGCATTGTGTTCACCAAGCGCCTAGGTGTGACACCCAACCAGTACCGCGCCAGCTTCAGGCGAAGCCAGGCTTGAGGCCCGCCGACAGGGCGATCTGCGGGCCTCCGGCTTGGGATCGGGGATCAGCTATCCCAGGCCGAGTTCATGATCATTTCGGCGAAGTTCACCCGCTTGTAGGTCGGGTCCATGCGCTCGAGCACGTCGGCCTTGACGTTGCCGAAGGTCGTCTCGGGCTTCTTGATCGTACCATAGCAGAATGCCGACAGAATGCCGTGCTTGAACTTCAGCCCGCGCGGGTGGCAGGTACAGACCTCGTGGCGCTGTTCTTCGGTAAAGTCGTGGTAGGCGATGCCGAGCACGTCCATTTCGACGCCGGCGGTGACGAGCGCCACCGTGGGACGCTTGTGCTGGGGAATGCCGGGTGTGGTGTGCAGCGCGATCGAGTCCCAGACATCGTCGACATCGCGCTCGGAGACGTCATACGCCTTGAGGAAATCGCGGGCGGCATTGGCGCCGTCGACTTCGAAACGCTCGGTCTCGCTGGCGTGGCTGTCGAAGAGGCCCATGTCATGGAACATCGTGCCGACATAGAGAAGTTCCGGATCGTATTTGAGCTTCTTGCGCTCGCCCGTCAGCGCACCGAACAGGAAGACGCGGCGCGAATGATGGTAGAGCAGATCGGTTTCTGTGTCGCGGACGAGTTCCGTTGCAGCCTTTGCCATCTGGCTGTCCGGGATCTTGATTCCGGCGATGATTTCGCTTCCCTGGGGCATGTCGATATCTCCTTTTGCTGCCAATCAGCGAATGTGGAGATGATCGCGAAACAAGCCTTTCATATCAAACGAGGCGATGGGCGGATTTCGGCCAAAGGGGATGGTTATTCTGCCAATGCCCGGTGCCATGCCTGTCGGTAGGCCTCAAGGCCCGGTAGGTCGGCACGGATCGGGGGACTTTCCGTGTGCGCAAGAGGTTTGATGCCAGTCAACAACGCAGCGCCCTGGCTCGTGCCGGTCGAGCCGGGCAGGGCGATTACGTTGGCCGATGTCAGCGAGGAAAGCGCGGTAAGATACGCCCCATTGAGCGCAAACGGACCTTCCACGAAGATCAGGCCCCTGGCGCCGATCAATCCGAGGCAGGCCTGGGTCATCAGCGCCAGATAAAGGCTGGCGGCTGCCTGGCGCTCTGCCGGGCTTGCGCCGTTCTCGCCGATCCAGCGCCTTTTCTTGGCCGGAAACGGGCCGGAACCTTCAGCGACATTGGGAAGCAGCATGATGCCTCTGTCGATGACTGCGGCAAGCGCTTCATCGACTGCGCTCGGCGATACCTCACCGATCTCGGCCTTCAATATTTCGAATTCGCGCCCGCCCATGAAGCGCGAGGAGGGAACGGCGCGGCCGTAGGCATCGACATTGGCAAGGGCGTCGCGACTGGGGTCGAGATGATCGAGATCGCCGCCGACGGCAAAATTGATGACCCAGGTACCCGTCGAGACGACGGCAAACGGCGCCTCGTTCTCGACGAGATGCGGCAGTAGCGACGCATTGGAATCGTGGATGCCGCAATAGACAGGAATTGCCGAAACGAGACCGATCTCCGCCGCGATCTCAGGCAAGACCGAACCGAGAGCATCGAAGGCCGAGCGCAGGGGCGCCATCAACGTGCGGATGCCGAGTGCGTCGACAAGCGAGGAATAGTCGCCCGTCCGCGGATTCCAGAGATCCGTGTGGCAGCCAAGCGAAGTGACCTCGTTGGCAGCGACGCCGGTCAGCCGGAAAGCCCAATATTGCGGGTAGGTGAGGATGGCCTGCACACGCGCGAAATCGTCGGGATAGAGCGTCTTTTGAAAATGGATCTGTGCGCCGACGTTCAATCCTCCGGACAGGCCGGGAGAAAAGGTTTCGCTGAAGGGAGGGCGCAGGCTGTCATAGGCGTCGCACACGACATCGGGATAACGATGTTCATAATCCAGCACCGGCATGGCCAGATCGCCGTTGGCATCGAGCAGGGCTGCGCTCGCGCCATGCGCCGTCATCGAAATGGCGTCGAAACCAGGGGCAGCAGTGAAATCCTTCAAGGCTCCGACGATGAAGCTCCAGAGGGCTTCGATGTCGTAGTGCGGATAGGGTGGTGTTTTCAGCGTGGTATTGGCGGTGCGCGCCGAAGCGATTTCCGCGCCGCTTTCGGCATTGAGC
>JAGWJK010000640.1 GCA_028865845.1 Rhizobiaceae bacterium | reverse complement strand
CGAACGCCCTGAGGCTCGTAAGTTCTTCGAGTTTCGCCGCCAGCGGGAACTTCGTCCACTCGTCGGCCTCCTGCACCTTGTCGTACCAGAAGGTCCCGTTTTCGACCGTCCCAGGCACGCTGCAGCCGATGCCCCAGATTTTTTCCCGCGGCACGTCCGATGTCTTCAAAAGCCGGTTTGCGAGTGAGCCAAGCACTTCCGCAATCATATAGGGCTCGCGTTCGATCAGCTCGCGTGATTCGCTGACGACGACCTCGCCCGTGAGATCGACAAGCACGCCGGAGACCCGGCGATAGGCGAGGCTGAGGCCGATCGTATAGCCGCCTTCGGGATCGAGCGACAATTCCACCGCCGGTTGACCGCGCTGGCCGACGCGTTTGCCCTGCTGGCGGATCAATCCTGCCACTTCCAATTCCGACGCAATGTTCGAGATCGCTTGGACGGTAAGTCCGATGGTCTGCGCCAGCTCGGTACGCGTGATCGGGCCACTGCGGCGCACGGCATCGAAAACGGCGCGACGGTTCAGCGTCCGGGTCTGCACGAGATTTGTGCCCGGTAGCGCGCCGTCACGATCTACGGAATTGGCCATGCCTGCCCTCTCTTCAAACTTCGTGTTGCAAGATATTCAAAAAGCAGTTAATTAAAAAGTGTTGTGTTAATGCGGATGCGAACGTACTCTCGTATGGGCCGCCTGACTACGGAAATCGGAATGCGGTGGTGTCTGAAAAATGGATTTCAGACCTGCTCCTCGCAGTCCGAGAAGCAATGGAAAAATGACGCGCTAGCGCAGGCGCGAGTGCTTATGCCATTCAAATCTTGAAAAATAACGGTCCTTTATCAGCCGCTTTATACGGCATGAATATAGTAACCATATGGTTATTTACCTGCGTATTTTTCAATCAAGATACTACTGTAGATAGTATTGCGGCCATGGCCGAAATTTAGGAAAGCGCAGACCTCTCGACATCGAGATCTTGGATGTTTCGGGGGCAATGATATCATTTCTCAAAAATTATATTGATAAATATCAGTTAATTACGACAAAGTTCTGCCCTTAAATTCTAAATTTAGGGAATCAATCGGATTTGCTGCGGTGCGTCGATAAATTTTGAATTGATGAGAAGCTACACAACTTGACAAGCCAATTTTATCGCTGTTAGCTATTCACCAAATGGTTATTTATGCGATGCGAAGGGCGATACCGTGCAGGCAATGATCGACATTGATGGCGTCTCGAAGTCCTTCGCGACAAAGGCTGCCGGTCTTGTCACGGCCCTGAACACCGTAAGCCTGAAAATTCCCGATAACGAGTTCTTCACGCTGCTCGGCCCTTCGGGCTGTGGAAAGACAACACTTTTGCGTTTGATAGGCGGATTCGAAACGCCGACCACGGGCAAGATCCGCATCGGCGATATCGATGCGGCCTCTCTTCCGCCGCAGAAACGGCCGGTGAATACGGTCTTCCAGAGCTATGCTCTGTTCCCGCATATGACGATTGCCGAGAATGTCGCGTTCGGCCTGGAGATGCGCAAGGTTCCGAAGGCCGATATCGCCGAGCGCGTGCGGGAGGCGCTGAGCATGGTGCGTCTCGACGCCTACGCTTCGCGCAGCCCCCGCCAATTGTCTGGCGGACAGCAGCAGCGTGTCGCCTTGGCCCGCGCGCTGGCGCCCCGTCCGAAAGTGCTGCTGCTCGACGAGCCGCTGTCGGCGCTCGATCTCAAGCTACGCAAGGAGATGCAGGGTGAATTGAAGCGCCTGCAGCGCGAGACCGGCATCACCTTCGTCCTCGTGACGCACGATCAGGAAGAGGCGCTCGCCATGTCCGATCGCATCGCCGTCATGTCGGCCGGCAATATCCTGCAGGTCGGCGAACCCAGGGAGATCTACGACAATCCTCAAAGCCGCTTCGTGGCGGATTTCATCGGCGAATCCAATGTTATCCCCGGCGCTATTCTGGGCCGTGATCCCACGATCATGGTCGCCGTCCGGCCCGAGCGTATTTCGGTGATCTCGGCTGCCAATGCCGGGCAGGGGCGGGCCAAGGGCACGATCGCGTCGGTCACCTTCCTTGGTCTCGATACCCTCTACGAAGTGATGCTCGACAGTGGCAGCAAGGTTCGTAGCCGCTGCCGTGATGCCGAGCCGTCGCTCGCTGCCGGCCATTCCGTTGTCGTCGATTGGCCGAGTGCCGTCGAACGTCATCTGGCGAATTGAGCGGAGGCGGCTTGATGAACGAGAACCGCACATTGGCCCTCATCGCCCCGGCCTTCCTCGTGATCGGCATCTTCATGGTGCTGCCGCTCTGCATCGCCGTCGTCTATTCCTTCATGACCGCCAATCCCTATGGCGGCGTGACCATGCCGATGACCTTCGATGCCTATGTGCAATTCCTTTTCCGGCGTGATTTCGACGACAGCCTGCAGTTTTCCTGGAGCTATGTGATCATCATCGTCCGCTCGATCTATCTGGCGGCGGCAACGACCCTTCTTTGCCTGGCTTTTGGCCTGCCGGTTGCCTGGTACATCGTCTGCCAGTCGCCGGATCGGCGCCGGGTCCTGCTGTTCTTCGTGACGCTGCCGTTCTGGATCAACACGCTGATCCGCACCTATTGCTGGGTACTGATCCTGCGCGACGAAGGCCTCGCGAACGGTTTCCTGAAAACCCTGGGCGTCGTCACCGAGCCCTTGCCGCTGCTCTACAACGACGGCTCGATCCTGCTGGGGCTGGTCTATACCTTCCTGCCCTTCATGATTCTGCCTGTCTATTCCACGCTGGAACGGATCGATCCGCGGCTGATCGAGGTCGCTTACGATCTCTATGCCAATCGCTACGCCGTCTTCCGCCGGGTCATCTGGCCGCTTGCTAAGCCCGGCGCGCTGGTCGGTGCGAGCCTAGTCTTTGCTCCCGCCCTCGGTTCCTTCCTGGCGCCGGACCTGCTTGGTGGCGGCAAGAAGCTGCTCATCGGTAGCCTGGTGCAGATGCAGTTCACGACGTCGCGCAACTGGCCGTTCGGCGCAGCACTCTCGATCGTCGTCACTATCGGCGTTCTGCTCATCTTCCTGGCGCGATCCCGCAAGGTGCCGCAGGAGGGGCGTCCATGAAGACCGCGAAACCCTTCGATTGGCGCCACACACCCGGTCTTTCGGCCTTCACGGCCGTCATCATGCTGTTCTTCTATGCGCCGCTTTTGATCCTGGTGATCTATTCCTTCAATGCCAACCAGCTGGTGACCGTATGGAGCGGCTTCAGCCTGCATTGGTTCGCCGACGTAGCCGCCAATGCCGACATCAGGCGCGCGGCACTGAACAGCATCATCATCGCCATCGCCGCCACCATCGCATCGACCTTGATTGCAACGGCAGGCGCCCTGGCGCTCGAGCGCGGCAAGCTGCCGTTCGGCCGCTCGACAGTAACGGCAATGATCGCGCTGCCGCTGATCGTGCCGGAGATCATCGTCGCGATCATGACGCTGATCTTCTTCTCCATGGTCGGCATGCATAATGGTCTGGTCAATCTGATCATCGCCCATACCGTGTTTTGCATTCCATTTGCGCTGCTGCCGGTCCAGGCACGGCTCAGCGACATGGGCGGCGCTCTCGAAGAAGCGGCGCGCGATCTCTATGCCAGCGAATGGCAGCTCTTCCGCCGCGTGACGCTGCCGCTGCTGATGCCGGCGATTTCCGCCGGAGCGCTGATGGCCTTCGTCGTGTCGCTGGATGATTTCCTGATCAGCCTGATGGTGTCCGGTGCCGGCTCCACGACATTGCCCGTCTATGTCTACGGCATGATGCGCCTTGGCGTGACGCCGGAGGTCAACGCCATCTCCACCATTCTCCT
>JAGWJK010000639.1 GCA_028865845.1 Rhizobiaceae bacterium | reverse complement strand
CGCGCGGCTTCGGAAAAGCTGCGGATGGCCGAAAAGGTAATCCAAGGGCGCGACTTCACGGCCATGCCGGAGACGGTGAACGCCTCCGACGCCTGGCTTGGAAGCTTGCCCGGCCACGTCTACGCCAATGTCCGACAGCCGCCGATCAGCACGCTCAATCTCGCCCACATGATCCCGCTGTCCGCGGTGTGGGCGGGGCCGGAACGGGACGAACACTTCGACGCCCCCCCCTTGCTCCACGGCAAGGCCGAAGGATCGACCCCGTTCCGGCTTTCGCTTCACGTCGGCGACGTAGGCCATACGCTGATCGTCGGACCGACGGGCGCCGGCAAGTCGGTGCTGCTGGCGCTGATGGCGCTTCAGTTCCGGCGATATCCGAAATCGCAGGTCTTCGCATTCGACTTCGGCGGCAGCATCCGGGCGGCGGCTCTGGCCATGCAAGGCGACTGGCACGACCTGGGCGGCGGCCTCACAGAAGGCTCCGAAACCTCGGTCTCGCTACAGCCGCTCGCGCGTATCCACGACGCGGCCGAGCGCGCATGGGCAGCCGACTGGATCGTCGCGATCCTCATGCGCGAGAGCGTGCCGATTACGCCGGAAGTGAAGGAGCATGTCTGGACGGCCCTGAACTCTCTGGCTAGCGCGCCCGTCAGCGAGCGGACGATCACCGGCTTCGCGGTGTTGCTTCAGGCGAACGATCTCAAGCAGGCGCTCCGACCCTATTGCGTAGGCGGGCCGTATGGCCGCCTGCTGGATGCGGAAAGCGAGCACCTCGGCGAGGCCACCGTTCAGGCGTTCGAAACCGAAGGATTGATCGGCGGCGCCGCTGCGCCGGCCGTGCTGGCCTATCTCTTTCATCGCATCGATGACCGGCTCGACGGACGACCGACCCTTCTCATCATCGACGAAGGTTGGCTGGCACTCGACGACGAGGGCTTCGCCGGCCAACTTCGCGAGTGGCTGAAGACGCTCAGAAAGAAGAACGCGAGCGTCGTCTTTGCAACGCAGAGCCTGTCGGACATCGACAACTCCGCGATCGCGCCCGCGATCATCGAGAGCTGCCAGACCCGTCTTCTTCTCCCCAACGAACGGGCGATCGAGCCGCAGATCACAGACATCTATCGCCGCTTCGGTCTCAACGACCGTCAGATCGAGATCATCGCAAGGGCAATGCCCAAGCGGGACTATTACTGCCAAAGCCGCAGGGGCAATCGCCTGTTTGAGCTGGGCTTGTCCGACGTAGCGCTCGCGCTCTGTGCGGCGTCTTCAAAGACCGACCAGGCCGATATCGCGCGGATACTCGATGAGCATGGCCGCGACGGCTTCCTCTCTGCCTGGCTGCGAGAGCGCGGCGCGGCCTGGGCGACCGACCTCATTCCCAGCCTTTCCAACCTGGAGCCACAAGCATGATCATTCGACGTCTTCGCACCTCGCTCCTAGCAGCTCTCATTGTGGCTGCCCCGCTGTCGGTCTCGCCGTTGATGACCGCGCCGGCGCACGCGCAGTTCAGCGGGATCGTCTTCGATCCGACAAACTATGCCCAGAACGTGCTGACAGCAGCTCGCGAGCTGCAGCAGGTGAACAACCAGATCACAAGCCTGCAAAACCAGGCAACCTCGCTCATCAACCAGGCCCGCAATCTGGCCAACCTGCCGTTCTCTTCACTCCAGCAGCTCCAGCAATCGATCACGCGGACCCAGCAGCTTCTCGCCCAGGCGCAGGGCATTGCTTACGATGTTCAGCGGATCGATCAGGCCTTTCAGACCAACTACGGCAAGGTGCCGCTATCGGCGTCGAGCCAGCAACTCGTCACCGCCGCACAAACGCGTTGGCAGAATACGGTCAGTGGCCTTCAGGATGCCATGCGTGTGCAGGCGACCGTGGTGGGCAACCTCGACACCAACAGGACGCAGACATCCGCGCTCATCGGTCAGAGCCAGGGCGCAACCGGCGCGCTGCAGGCGACGCAGGCCGGCAACCAGCTTCTCGCCTTGCAGGCACAGCAGCTCGCTGACCTGACCGCCGTCCTCGCCGCGAACGGCCGGGCACAGGCGCTGCAGGCCGCGGAGCAGGCAACGGCTGTTGACCAGGGTCGTCAGCAGCGTCAGACCTTCCTTACGCCTGGCGCCGGCTATCAGCCGGGCAACGTCCAGATGTTCCACACCGGCAACTGAGGTTGCGGCGATGGAAAGCAAGACACTCGCTCGCATCGCCGCCGTCGCGTTCGTGGCGGTCGCCATCACCGCGTCAGTTGTCGAGGCCAGCCGCAAGGCGCCTGTTCCCCTCGACACCAGCGTGACAGCGGCCACGATCCCTGCGGCCGACCCGCTCCATGACGAGCTGACCCATTGCCAGCTCCTCGGCCAGGCAGGCGCGAGCGACGCAGATTGCCTGCGCGCATGGTCTGAAAACCGCCGCCGCTTCCTCACCCCAGGATCTCGCCCGCAACCGTCTCCGGCCGCACCGGCTCCGACAGCCGAGCCGAACAACACGGAGGCTCAGTGACACCATGGGCACGGGCATCATCGATCAGTTCCTGAACACCTTCACCACCTACATCGACAGCGGTTTCGGCCTGCTGAGTGGCGAAGTCGCGTTCATCGCCACGACCTTGATCGTCATCGACGTCACCCTCGCGGCTCTCTTCTGGTCGTGGGGCGCCGACGACGACATCATCGCGCGACTGGTCAAGAAGACCCTGTTCGTCGGCGTCTTCGCCTACCTCATCAGCAACTGGAACAACCTCGCGCGGATCGTCTTCGAATCCTTCTCTGGCCTCGGACTGAAGGCTGCCGGTTCGAGCCTTTCAGCGGCCGATTTCCTCCGTCCCGGCAGGGTCGCCCAGGTCGGCCTCGACGCCGGCCGCCCGTTGCTTGACTCCATCTCCGGTCTGATGGGCTACGTCTCGTTTTTCGAGAACTTCATCCAGATCGCGATCCTGCTGTTCGCTTGGGTGATGGTGTTGCTCGCCTTCTTCATTCTCGCGGTGCAGCTCTTCGTAACGCTCATCGAATTCAAGCTGAGCACCCTGGCCGGCTTCGTCCTCATTCCATTCGGTCTGTTCGGCAAGTCCGCCTTCATGGCCGAACGAGTGCTGGGCAACGTCATCAGTTCGGGAATTAAGGTCATGGTCCTCGCCATCATCGTGGGGATCGGCTCGACACTGTTCTCTCAGTTCACGACCGCGAGCGGCACCCAGCCAAGCATCGACACGGCGATGGCGATCGTTCTCGCCGCGCTTTCGCTGCTGGGCCTCGGAATTTTTGGGCCTGGGATCGCAAACGGTCTGATCTCAGGTGGCCCGCAACTCGGCGCCGGCGCGGCGGTAGGCACTGGTCTCGCCGCAGGCGGTGTCGTCGCTGCCGGTGCTGCCGCTGCCGGCGCAGCCGTAACGGGCGGCGCGGCCTTGGCAGGCGGCGCCGCAGCCGCAGCCCGCGCTGGAGCGTCGATGGCGGGCGGTGCGTCGACAGCGTACAGCCTCGGGGCAGCGGGCCAGTCGGGAGCGGCCGGAGTAGCATCGGGCATAGGCGGAGTGGCCCGCGCCGGCGCAGCCTCGGCGACATCGCCTCTGCGTCGTGCTGCCGCGAGCGCCACCAACAGCATGCGGTCGAGCTTCGCCGACGGCGCGAAATCGGCCTTCGAGGCGACTGGCGGCTCGTCAACCGAGGGCACGGTCGGCGGGCAAGCGGCAAACGATGCGCAAACAGGCAACGAAGCCGGCCCAGCCAGCCCGCCAGGCTGGGCCAAGCGCATGCAGCGCTCACAACAGATCACGCACGGAATCCAGACCACCGCCCACGTTGTTCGCTCAGGCGACAGCCACGGGGGCGGATCCTCCAT
>JAGWJK010000638.1 GCA_028865845.1 Rhizobiaceae bacterium | reverse complement strand
ATCCCGTCCGCCGATTTCCGGGTTTCAACGAGGCGCGACGAAACGGCAGGAGCGTTACCCTCATCTTCGCCGATTATGGTGTGCCCGACTACATCCGCCTTCGGACCGATATCGTCGCTCGCCTACCCACCGAGGAGGAGGCGCTTCAACTGTCTCAGCCGGTGGATCAACCGATCGTCGCCATCAGGAAGATCGACGTCGACCTCAGAGGCACGCCGATCGCCTATTCGGAATCGGTCTGGCCGGGAGAGCGGGTTCAATTCTCGATCGACAACACCAATCAATTGCTGGACGCCCTGGCCCGCGCTGGTACACCTTAATTCGGGAAACGCTAACGTGGTGGATAAACACCGGGAAACATGACGTGTTATTTCCCGACAGGACGACTGATGTTCCATCGCCTGTCATTCGAATTAGTGCATAAAATTCCTGCTTTTTTTCAATGGCATAAGGGTTACCACTTCGATCCTCTTCTGCGCGGCACGCTTTAATTTTTAGTGGCGCCGGCTGAAGTGGTGTCGACCCCACCGGAAACCGTTCCGATATTTAACTATCCGCGCGTATCGAAATGAGATCGCATCTACGACTGCCGTTGCAGATTGCGACCTCCGGGGCGACAGGATCGATCTCGGGATTAACCGACAATCGGTGGATTGATACGCGCGAAGCCGTCCTGCCGCCGATAAGGAAAGTGCGGATAGGGTGCGGTTCGGGCGCTTGCCGCGTCGAGCTTCGCAATTTGCTCAGCAGCAAGGGTCCAACCAACAGCCCCAAGGTTCTGACGAAGTTGCTCCTCGTTACGCGCGCCGATGATAACAGAGGAAACCGTAGGGCGCTGGAGCAGCCAGTTCAGCGCGATCTGTGGGACGGTCTTGCCCGTTTCCAGCGCGACTGCCTCTAGTGCGTCGATGACGCGGTAAAGATGCTCGTCGTCGACTGGCGGGCCGAAGCTCGCGGTCTCGTGCAGGCGGCTGCCCTCCGGCAGCGGCATGGCGCGTCTAATCTTTCCAGTCAACCGGCCCCAGCCGAGCGGGCTCCAGACCAGCGCGCCCAACCCCTGGTCCTTTCCGAGCGGCATAAGGTCCCACTCATAGTCGCGACCAACCAGCGAATAATAGACCTGATTGGCCACATAACGCGGCCAGCCATATTTTTCGGCGACTGCCAGCGACTTCATGATCTCCCAGCCAGCAAAGTTCGAGACCCCGACATAACGGATCTTACCGGCACGAACGAGTGTATCGAGCGTTGAAAGCACTTCCTCGACCGGCGTGCCGGCGTCGAAGGCGTGGAGTTGAAAGAGATCGATATAGTCGGTCTGGAGCCGGCGTAACGCATTCTCGACGGCCCCTACCAACCGGAAGCGTGACGAACCCGCGTCGTTAGCCCCGTCACCCATAGGAAGGCTCGCCTTGGTCGAGACCAGTACGGAACCGCGCCGACCCTTAATCGCCTCGCCCAGCACTTCTTCTGATGCCCCAGCGGAATAGACATCGGCCGTGTCGAACAGATTGACGCCGGCCTCCAGGCAAATGTCCACGAGGCGTCGGGCTTCCTGCGCATCGGAAGTGCCCCAATTGCTGAACAGAGGCCCAGATCCGCCGAAGGTGCCTGCGCCGAAACTGAGGACCGGCACTTTGAGGCCGGAATGACCGAGAGAGCGATATTCCATGATATGTTCCTTTCAATTGCTCGATGATGGGTCAATGACCAAGCAGCGCATTGAGGTCGATGGCTTCAGCCATGGCCCGATTGCCTTCATCGCCGGGGTGGAGATGGTCGCCCGAATCGAATTCCGGGTTGAGCCGAGTAGGATCGGTCGAATTGCGCAGTACCGCGTCGAAATCCACGACGGCATCGAAGTTGCCATTCTCTCTAATCCAGCGATTTATCTCGCCCCGCAGCAGGTCCTTGCCGGGATCGTAATAGTTGCCGAGCGGTGTTCCCTGCAGTGCACCTTCAAACGGCGGGAGAGTTGCGCCAATAATCCGAACATTGTTCGCGTGCACCAGTGAGATGAGTTGTTGATAGCCGGCAATCATCTCGTTGGCGGTCGGCCGGGCGCCATTGCGGTCGAAATCGGTGCCGGGCCACGAAATATCGTTGATGCCGATAAGGACAATGAGCGCCTTCACATTCGGCAGCGAAAACACGTCCCGCTGCAGGCGCGCCGCCGCGTTCACGCCCATCTTGTCTTGCAGCAGGCGGTCGCCCGAAATTCCGGCGTTAAGCACTGCAACATGATGCGACGCTAGCCGTTTGGCGAGGAAATCGGGCCAACGGGTATCAGCGTTGATCGTCGCACCGTTTCCGTCGGTAAGAGAGTCTCCTATGACAACCACCGCGCCATTGTTTGGCGCGTCGACCAACACTTCACTCAGAAAAACGCGGGCGTCGGTCGTCGTGGTGGAGGAAAAATCGGTAGCTGTTGTGAGATCGCCCTTGCCGAACCATGCCGTTTGACGGCCATCCCAATGAAACGTGGTAAGGGGTGTTTCGTCCGGAAGGTACAGTGATACGGCGAGATGGGCGAGCGGATCAATTTTAAAGTCGACGGGATCGCTGATGGCCGGAGCGCCTGGCGGTATCAAAATACCATCTTTGCCGCCAAAGGTGATCTTGTGAATCGTATTCGGTTGCACCGCTCCACCTTGGCTCGCGAGCCCCACGCTTGCCGCGCCAATCTTTAGCGGGCGATTGCCGTAGGCATTTGAAAAGACGAAGCGCGCTCGCGCGCCCCCGAGACTGATGCGAACAACCTGCCGGATGGTCTGGTTCTGGACCGATGCGGGGATTTTGGTCGGAAAAGCAAAATCGCTGCCCCAGATCGGTTGCGGACTTGCCGTCCACGAACCAATCCACCCTCCGTCATTTGCCAAGGCTGCTGCATGCCCGAAGAGGATAGAGGCAAGAGCAAATGCAACGAGAAGGAGTTGAGAACCGATTGTTTTCGTGCGTGGTTTGCGGCTGAAAACAGCAATTTGGAGTTTGGTCGGCATTTATACTCGTCCTATGGCTTGCGCGAAAAATTGGATGCGGGCCGCACCAGTCGTGCCGCTTTTCGAATGGCCAACGATAGACCGGCGATACTGAATGAGATAGATTGCGGGATGGCACATCACCTATGAGATGAAATCACAATGGCACGACTTGAGGTCAACCGATCTGGGGAGATGGATGTCTTCGCCCGTGTGGTCGAACTGGGTGGATTCTCGCCTGCCGCGCGCGCCTCACGCATGACACCATCGGCGGTGAGCAAACTCATTGCCCGGCTGGAGGCCCGACTTGGGGCACGGCTGGTCAACCGCTCGACACGTGCTTTCCAACTGACGCCAGAAGGTTGCGCGTTTTATGAAAGAGCAGCGCGCATTCTGGCTGATATCGAGGATGCAGAACGAGGCGTCAGCCTTGGTGAACGGCCTATCGGTCGTGTTAGGCTCAATACCAGCGCGTCATACGCGACCCATATTCTCGCGCCGATTCTTCCCGAGTTTCTGGAGCGCTATCCTGACGTCGCAATCGATCTGGTTCAGACTGACGTTGTTGTGGATCTCCATTCAGAGAGGACGGATGTGGCGGTACGAGCCGGACCTCTGAAGAGTTCCAGACTGATCGCGCGCAAGCTGGGCGAAACCGCCATGGTCATAGCCGGGGCGCCTGAATATCTGGCAAGATTTGGAGAACCGAGGACCATTGAGGACCTTGAACGCCACAACTGTTTAGGCCTCGGATATGTTCGCAACACGGACGGTTGGCCTCTGAAGAAAGACGGACAAACTATCGTTGTGCCGGCCGCAGGGCGACTGCAAGCCAGTGACGGCGAGGCACTACGCCGTCTGGCA
>JAGWJK010000637.1 GCA_028865845.1 Rhizobiaceae bacterium | reverse complement strand
GCAGGCGATGGAACTCGGGGCGGCATAGATATGAAGCTCGAGGTCGTCGTCATTCCGGTGTCGGATGTCGACCGCGCCAAGGCTTTTTATACGGGGCTCGGCTGGAGGCTGGACGCGGATGTTCCCGGCAAGGATGGGTTTCGGGTCGTGCAGGTGACGCCGCCGGGCTCGCCCTGTTCGGTGATCTTCGGTAGCGAGATCACCTCGGCAAAACCGGGATCGGCGCAGGGGCTGCACCTGATCGTCTCCGATATCGAGAAGGCCCATGCCGTGGTTGCCGCCCATGGCGCTGCGATAAGCGAGGTCTTTCATGATGCGGGAGGCGTGTTCCATCGCAAGGATCGCGAAGGCCGGGTAGCCGGTCCGCATCCGGCAAGAAACAGCTACGGTTCGTTCGCCTCATTTTCCGATCCTGATGGCAACGGCTGGCTGTTCCAGGAGGTGACCAAACGGCTGCCGGGGCGGATCGACGCGGCCGCAACCACCTTCGCATCGACAAACGATCTGGCGAACGCCCTCAAGCGCGCCGCCGTCGCCCATGGCGAACATGAAAAACGTAGCGGCGGACGCCATGACGAAGCCTGGGCGGATTGGTACGCAGCCTTTATCGTCGCTGAACAGGCGGGTACCGAGCCTCCGAAGTGAGTGCGTCATTCCGGCATATCCGCAGGCGGCTCTAGCAGAGCTCGAACAGGCGATCCCCTACCCGCTTATGGCAATTAGGCTGCACCAATACCTGGAAGATGGCGGCGCGTTGATATCGCGCCGCCATGCCTTCCATCACGTCGCGTCGCGGAGCGATTTGAAGGCAGCCCTGAGATCCGCCGTCAACAGCATCGGCTGCTCCCAGGCTGCGAAGTGACCGCCCTTGGCGGGTCTGTTGTAGAAGATCAGCTTCGGATAGGCCTTCTCCGCCCAGCTCTGCGGCGCCTGGTAGATTTCGTCTGGAAAGGCGCTGACGGCGACAGGGATCTTGATGCCGCGGGGATCGAAGAAGCCGCCGCTCGGGAAATGTGCGTTGTCCCAATAAAGCCGCGCCGAGGAGATACCCGTGTTCGTCAGCCAGTAAAGCGTGATGTTGTCGAGCACGTCATCCGGCGTCAATCCCTCGCTCTCGCCGTCGAAGGATCGGGCGATCATTCGATAGCTGCGGATGTCATGGTCGAGCATCCACGCGGCAAGACCGATCGGCGAATCGACGATGCCGTAGAGGGTCTGCGGCCGATTGTTCATCTCGATCGCATAGCCAAGGCCGTTCTTGTAGAAATCATCGAGCTGGCCGTAGGCACGCTGTTCGTCCGGAGAGAGCCCCGCCGGTGCCGGCGCGCCTGACGACAGAGCCTTGGCGATATCGGCAGGCACGGTCGCCGCCATATTGGTATGGATGCCGATAAGACCCGGCGGCTCCTGCACGGCCATCAGTTCGGTGACGGCATTGCCCCAGTCCCCGCCCTGCGCCACATATTTGTTGTAACCGAGGCGCTGCATCAGCACGGCCCAGGCCTTGGCAATGCGCGGCGGGTTCCAGCCGGGCTCGGTCGGCTTTGCGGAAAAGCCGTAGCCCGGCAGCGAGGGAATGACGACATGGAAGGCATCGGCCTCGGTGCCGCCATAGGCGGTTGGGTCGGTGAGCGGCTTGATGATCTTGAGCTGCTCGATGATCGAGCCCGGCCAGCCATGGGTGATGATGATCGGGAGCGCGTTTTCGTGCTTCGACTTCACGTGGATGAAATGGATGTCGAGCCCGTCGATCTCCGTCATGAACTGCGGAAAGCTGTTGAGCCTCGCCTCGGCCTTCCGCCAATCATAGTCATGCCAATGCCTGGCGACCTTCTGAATGGTCGCCAGCCGGACACCCTGCGTGTCGTCCTTTACGGTCTCGACATCAGGCCAGCGGGTTGCTGCGACACGGCGGCGGAGGTCGGTAAGATCAGCCTTGGGGAAATTGCTCTTGAAAGTGCGAATCTCGTCGCCCCCCGAAGCCGCGCTAAGTTGCGCCGGAATGATGCTGACTGCCGCCGCAGCGGCGGTTCCGACCAGAAGTTCCCGCCGGGTTGGCGACAGGCTGGTTGTAGTTTCGATATCTATCGGCATGACGACTTCTCCCCAAGATTGGAAACAACAGATTGCGAGGAGAGGTTCGTATATTAGAAATAATAAATCAATCGAACGTTGGTACTGTAGACAACATGCGCGCCGCTGATCATCACCGGGTCGAGCCCGTCCACATGCTGCCGTCCGGCTGAAATAGCAGACGCGGTCCAGCTTGCGCTGAACCGCTCCGACATTTCGATAGGTATTTCGGCGACGCGGGAAGAGCCGCGTCGCCTGTCTTTTCTTGCCCTTAGACCGTCTGGTAAGCAGCCAGGACTGCGGCAATCTGCGGGTCATCGAACTTCTGGCGCTGAGGCGTCGTGAAGGCGTCGATCTGGGTCGTCGTCATCGCACCGATGTCGTCCGTGGAGATACCGGCCACAGCCTTGGTGCTCAGAGCGGCGATATCGTCGGTCGTCAGAGCCGCGAAGTCGTCGGTGGTCAGAGCGCCGACCTGCGTGGAGCTCAGAACACCGGCCTGCGACGTGGTCAGAGCCGCAACCTGATCCGTGGTCAGGGCTGCGATCTGGTCGGTCGTAAGAGCGGCGATCTGGGTCGTCTTCAGCGCGCCGATCTGGTCCGTGGTCATCGCAGCGATATTGTCGGTGCTCAGAGCCGCAACCTGCGTCGACGTGAGGGCGCCGACCTGACCGGTGGTCAGGGCAACCACGTCGTCGGTGCTGAATGCGCCGATCTGGTCGGTGCTCAGCGCAGCAACCTGGCTGCTTTTCATGGCCGCAACCTGGGCGGTGGTCAGCGCGCCCACGTCATCGGTGGTCAGTCCGGCCAAGGCATGTGTGTTGAGAGCCGCGATATCGCCAGCGCTCATGGCCGCGAGGTTGTCGGTGCTGAGAGCGCCGACCTGCGTCGAGCTCAGGACACCGGCCTGTGCGGTGGTCAGGGCAACAACCTGGTCGGTGGTCAGAGCCGCAACCTGATCGGTGGTCAGAGCCGCGACCGCCCCCGTCTTCAGCACGTTGACCTGGCCAGCCGTGAGGGCCGCGACCTGATCGGTGCTCAGAGCAGCGACCTGAGTGGAGCTCAGTGCAGCAGCCTGATCCGTCGTCATCGCAGCAATCTGGTCGGTGGTCAGAGCGCCGACCTGCGCGGTGCTCAAGGCAGCAACCGCGTTCGTGGTCAGATTGGGAATCTGGCCATCGGCCAGCGCCGCGATGTTGTCGGTGGTCAGAGCAGCAGCCTGTGTCGAGGTCAGAGCGTGAGCCCCGGCATTGCCCAGAGCCACGACCTGGTCGGTGGTCAGAGCGGCAACCTGCGTGGTGCTCAGAGCGGCAACCTGCGTGGTTTGCAAGGCCGCAACCTGATCGGTGGTCAGCGCCACAACGCTGTCGGTGGACAGACCGGCCAGAGCCTTGGTACTGATTGCGCGGAGATCAGTCGGCGTGATCGCCGCGACGTCGTCGGTGCTGAGAGCGTTTAGCTGGGCAGAGCTCAAGACAGCAGCCTGTCCGGTGGTCAGTGCCGCGACTTGATCGGTGGTGAGCGCGTTGACCTGCGTGGTGGTCAGGGCTGCGATTTGACCGGTCTTGAGAGCCGCGACCTGATCCGTGGTCAGCGCTGCGACGTCGTCGGTGGTGAGACCGGCAAGAGCCTTCGTGCTGATTGCGGCAATGTCGGCCGTCGTCATGGCGGCGAGATTGTCGGTGCTCAAAACTCCAATCTGCGTGGAGGTCAGGGCGGCGGACTGGCCAGTCGTCAGAGCAGCAGCCTGATCGGTGGTCAGAGCGGCAA
>JAGWJK010000636.1 GCA_028865845.1 Rhizobiaceae bacterium | reverse complement strand
TGGCCCGCGTCGTCATTGAAAAGCTGCTGAAAGTCTTTCCGGAAAAAAACGGGCCGGGCGTGCGGGCGGTGAACCACATCAGCCTGACCGTCGAAGACCGCGAGTTCATGGTGCTCGTCGGGCCCTCCGGCTGCGGCAAATCCACCACGCTGCGGATGATCGCCGGCCTCGAGGAGATCTCGGCGGGCACGATCGCGATCGACGGCCGGATCGTCAACGAGGTGGCGCCGAAGGACCGCGACATCGCCATGGTCTTCCAGAACTACGCGCTTTATCCGCACATGACGATCGCCGAGAACATGGCGTTTTCGCTGAAGCTCGCCAAGAAATCTAAGAGCGAGATCGATGAGAAGGTCAGGGATGCCGCCCGTATCCTCGGTCTCTCGGACTATCTCGATCGTTTTCCCAAGCAGCTTTCCGGCGGCCAGCGCCAGCGCGTGGCCATGGGCCGGGCGATCGTGCGCAATCCGCAGGTCTTCCTCTTCGACGAGCCGCTGTCCAACCTCGATGCGAAATTGCGCGTGCAGATGCGCGCCGAACTCAAGGACATCCATGCGAAGCTGAAGACGACGACGATCTACGTGACCCACGACCAGATCGAAGCGATGACGATGGCCGACAGGATCGTCGTGTTGCGTGACGGCCTCGTCGAGCAGATCGGCGCACCGCTCGACCTTTACGACAAGCCGGCCAATATGTTCGTCGCGAGCTTCATCGGTTCGCCGTCGATGAATTTCATCGAAGGCACGGTGAGTGCCGACGGCGCGGCGCTGCAAACCAGCTCGGGCATTCGTCTCGCACTGCCCGCGCCGACGGAAAAGCGCGGCGCCGCCGTTCACGGCATCCGCCCCGAACATCTGACCATCGCGACGGACGGCGACGGCTTTCCGGTGACGGTGACCAATGTCGAGCCAACGGGATCGGAGACCTTCATCCAGGCACAGGTGGATGGCCAGAAGATCTCCGCTCTGCTACGCGAGCGCGGCCGGGTCAACGTCGGCGAAACGATCTCCTTGCGTTACCTGCCCGCGAACGGCCATCTCTTCGACAAAGCCTCCGGCCAGAGGTTGTCGGCATGAGCTCGGAGAGCGACGGGAAGAAGCTCGGCATCGGCATTATCGGCCTGGGTATGGCCTCAGCCCCACATGCGAGAAGCCTGCTCGATCTCAGCGATCGCGTCGAGGTCATCGCGGCATACAGCCCCACCCCGACACGGCGCCAATCCTTCGCAGAGACCTATGGTCTGCCAGTGACGGATGAGATCGAGACAATCTTTGCCGATCCGCGCATCAACGCCATCCTCATCCTGACGCCGCCGAATACACATCTGGAACTGGTCCAGCGCGCGGCGACTGCCAGGAAACATGTCCTGCTGGAAAAGCCGTTGGACATCACGCCCGAAAGAGCGAAGGCGCTGGTCGAAACGGCGCGGGATACCGGCATCCGGCTTGGCATCGTCTTTCAGAACCGCTTCCGGCCGGCCGCGCTGGCGCTCAAGGATATTCTCGGCGAGGGCCGGCTCGGCAGGATCGTTTCGACATCCATGCGTCTCAGCAACTGGCGGCCCCAGGGTTACTACGACGAGCCGGGTCGTGGCACCCTTGCGCGAGACGGCGGCGGTGTGCTGCTGACGCAGGCGATCCACACGATCGACCTGATGGTCTCGCTGGCTGGCCTGCCGCGTGAGGTTTTTGCCCAGGCGGTGACCTCGCCGCTCCACCGCATGGAAACAGAAGATCTGGTCGCGGGTACGCTGATTTTCGGCAATGGCGCGATCGGAACGATCAGTGCCACGACCTGCGCCTACCCCGGTTTCCCGGAACGGATCGAGATCATCGGCACGCTCGGCACGGCCGTGCTGGAGGGAGATACGATGCGAGCCGCCTTTCTCGACGGGACGAGCGCGCATGCAGGGCATGCCGATGGCGGTACAGGGACAGGCGCCGATCCCATGGCATTCAGCCATCACCTGCACCGCGCCCTGATCAGCGATTTCGTCGAGGCGATCGAAGAGGAACGCTCCCCGATCGTCACCGGCGAGGATGCGCTCAACGCTCATCGGCTGATCGAGGCGCTGCTTCAGTCTTCGGCGACCGATCTGCCGCAGAAAGTCGGCTAACTTACCAGACGATCGGATGCGTCTCGCCGGTCGCGACATTGACGAAGCCTTCCGGCGCGCGCTCCGACGGCGCGACCAGAACCCAGCGCCAGGGCGCGCAAGTCAGTGTCGCAAAGGAAAGCCGCTCCGGAAAACCCGGCCACCAGCGCGGCGAGAAGGTCGGCTCATACATCCAGTCGATGTCGGCACCGGCCGCATAGAGCGCTTGCATCTCGGCGTCGAGCACCTCCGCCGAACGCGCCGTCATCAACCCGCCGACCTCGTAATGAACGCGGGCGACGACCTTGCCGCCGGAGACGAGAACCCAGCCACCCTGCTGTTCGCCGAGCGCATTGGCGACCATCGCCATCGCCTCGTCCGACGAACCGACGACCCAGATATTGTGCTTGTCGTGACCGAGCGTGGCGCCGAGCGCCGTGTCGGGCGTGCGCGGTCCTGTTCCCAACCAGAACATCCGGGCGACCTTGGCCTCGCCGGAGAAGCGATCGACGATCGAGAACTTGGTGACGTTGCGCTCCGGGTCGCGCTCGACCGTGCCATTCCTGACCGGCAGGTCCATGGTGATGAAATCGTCCGCCCAATGGAAGGGGCGCAGCAATGCTGCCTTTGCCGTCGGGCCGTCGGAAGGTGCGGCGATCCGGAAATCCTCGGCCGTCACCACCCGGTCGATCTTGACCGTCCTCGTCGCCCATTCCGGCCAGGCGATCTCAGGGCGGGTGCCGATGAAGGTCTTGCCCTCACTTGCCGGACGTCCATCCGCCCAGACCTTGGCAATCGACAGTTTTTCGACGTCGTCGAGAAGCACGATATCGGCAAAACGGCCGGGGGCGATCGATCCGACCCAGGGCGTCAGCCGCATATGGCGCGCGGGATTGATCGTCACGCATTGGATGGCGATCTCGGGCGAGAGCCCGTTTTCGATCGCCAGGCGAGCATTGTGGTCGGTAGCGCCGATCTTCAGCGTATCGGACGCGCTGCGATCGTCGGTGACGAAGGCGATCTGCGACCAATCGGAAAGGCCCTTCTCGATCAGACCTTTGATCACTTCGGGCAGGGAATGCGGCCTGAGTTCGATGAAAAGCCCGTGAGTCAGCTTTTCCCAGATCTCGTCGAGGAACCAGCCTTCGTGATCGGAAGCAAGGCCGGCGCCGGCAAAGGCATTGATCGAGGCCAGATCGCGCAGGCCGGCGCCATGGCCCTCGACGACGCCGCGTTGTTCGAAGGTGGCGCGGATCATCCCCCAGAGACGATCGTAAGCCGGATTCTCCGGATTGCTGACGGACGGCCAATCCATGACTTCGTCGAGCCCGGCCACCATCAGGCTTTCACCGAGAAATGCCTTCTGCTCGTCATAGCCGAAATGACCGCCGCCCCATTCATAGGCAGTCGGCGGGACGGCGGAACCCGGCAGCGGGAAGATCTTCATCGGCGAGCCGCGCCGGCGCGCTTCCAGCCAGAACTCGAGGTTGCGCGGGCCGTTGACGTTGGAAAACTCGTGGCTCGCCTCGCAGGCCCAGGTGACACCGTGCGGCATCACCAAAGCCGTCTCCCATTCGGGCGTCAGATGCGAACTCTCGATATGCTTGTGCGCCTCGCCGAAGCCGGGGACGGCAGCAAGCGTCGGCTCGGAAATGCGTTCGGCCACCTCGCCCTTGTAGCTGCCGGCCGGGCCGACATAGGCGATACGCCGGCCCTTGATGACGATTTCCTGGTTCTGCAGCCAGGT